>JBLHKE010000020.1:0-24897 GCA_047619485.1 Verrucomicrobiales bacterium
TAGTGGGAACTAAAACAAACGGTCGGCAAAATGGGTCTAGCTCGAGGCATACATATATACTGGACGTATGCGTGGTAATTGCAAGCCTTTTCTTCGACTTTTTAGGGCGCGGCTCGGCGATCTGATTTACGGATCTGGATCACTCGGTTTGCGTATTCGGCGGTGGGTTCGCCCTGCGAGCGGTATAAATCGCGCTGGGGCATCGAGTTGTTCTCTAAGCAATCAAGCAGACATTGAATACTGAAGATGGAACGCCGTTTCCTCGGGTACAGCGACGGAAGGAACTGGAAACGGTGGCTACGGGATGACTGTGTTTTGAAGTCGAAGCAATTCCGTCCTGAGCCGTTCTGGATTACGCTCATGCCTGTGCGGATCACGGCTCCGATTGTAAATCGAAGGTACGCTTTGAAGCAATTTGCGCTACTCGCGATACGCTTCGCCACGCTCGTAGAACTTCAGATGGCCTTCGATCGTCGTAGCTACTGCGTCGTTTTTTGTCTCCGTGGCCAACTCGATCCCTCGGCGCGCCGTGGCGATCGCTTTTTTATACTCGGCAACCTCCGCCTGGGCTGCGGCGAGCGTGTCTAGGAACATCGGATTGTTCGTCGTGTCATCTCTGACAAGAGCGCTCGCTAATTTGATTGCCTGTGCGCCATCGCGCAGCGACTCATCGCGATTTGTTGCCAATATCCACGCGAGCCGGTTGCGCGCGGAGGGATCGATCGGTGCGAACTGTAGAACCGTGCGGAAGTTTTCGATCGCCCCAGCGGTGTCTCCCTCTGACAGGTTCATCATGCCAAGGGCGTTGAGTGCTGGCACATGATCCGTCTTCAGGCGGATGGTCTCCTCTAGGTTGGTTCGCGCGGCGCGGGTCTGACCGAGGTGTTGATTGCAGAGCGCTAGCGCGAATCGTGCCGCGGCGTCTGTTGGCTGATGCGTGCTGAGCTTGTTGAATTGGTTCAAAGCATCGGACCAGCGCTGCCGGTTCGCGTAGATATTTCCGAGGCTGCGCAATGCTGGATCGAACTCCGGCCAGTTGCGTAGTGCCTCGTTGTAATACTTGATCGCTAGGTTGGTCGCACCGAGGCCTTCCTGCTGCTGCGCATGATCGAAAAACAGCTTCGCGTCGATCTTTGCGACGCTGCGTGTAATTGATTCGTGCTCGATCGAACGCCCGGGAAGCATCGCTGCGCGCTGCCACCTCTCGGAGCGCGTGCCCTTGGAATGATCGACGTCCGCGAGGAGCGCATCAACGGAGATCCGCCCTTTGTAGATGACCGCGACCCGACCTTCGGCATCGATGAGGAAACTCGAAGGCAAGGGCAGGCGGCGTTTGCGTCCGACGGCATTGTCGTGATTCCACTGCAGGAGACCGACGATCTGTTCGCTGGCGATCGCCGAGACGAATGGAAATCCGAGTTTCTCGATCGCGGCGCCGGCGGCTACCGCCGCGATATCTGGGGCGTCACTTTCCAGTGCATCGACAGAAAGGGCGATGACCTCGATCCCTGCGGCGCGGATCTCGCTCTCACGATCGCGGATGTCAGCAAGTTCGGCGACACATGGCGCGCACCAACTCGCCCACAGGTTGATCAACACTGGTTTGCCTCCACCTATCCGGATGATTCGACCAGAGCCATCAGCAATGGTCAGTGCCGGGGCGTCGAGCAGAGTTACTAGCGGGATACGCGCGATGCGAGTCATCGGCGGCAGTGTCTGATTCGATGATTCTAGTTTCACTGCTGCACGCGGCGATTCAGGTAACGCTTTGCCCTGACCCTGTACCAAGATGTAACGCCCGCTGGCTTCGATTCCTGTGAACTCTTCTGTCGTCCCATCGTGGTCTGGCCAGCGCACGCGGATGCTTTCGATTATTTTCGCATTGCCGAGACCGAAGTGCAGCCACTTGCTCGACTGGGCGATGAACCCTTCTCCCGCACGCAGACTAGCGTTCGATTGTTTCCCACCAGCGATCACTTCGACGCGCGCACCAATCGCGTCCCGGTTGGTGGTCGTCCCGTTGCCCCGCAGTCGCAGCCCGAGGGAGTCGTGCTTGCTAGGGCTATCGTTGATCATGAGCCGCAGGCGTGGCGCGTTGCGGTTGGTGAACCATACGTCGAGGTCGCCATCGTGATCCCAATCGGCGAGCGCGACTGCCCGACCGTCGTCAGCGAAGTCCAATCCGCTGCCAACGGAAATGTTGGCGAATTGCGGCGGAGCGCCTGTCGCCTTGCCCATATTTAGAAACGCGCAGTTGCGCTCGTGCCCGCTGAAGGTGCGCCCGCGGCTGACCATCATCCTGAGTTGGTTGGTTGGCTGCATGGCTTGCCGGCCAGTATTCTTCGGATCATCGGCTTGCGACACGACCTGTCGCCAGAAGAAGCTTCACAAATCACCGCTGTCTTCATCGGCGGTGATGTTGCCGTTGGCCACGATCAGATCTTCCCAGCCATCATTGTTCACGTCAGCAAACCTCGATCCCCATGCCCAGCGCCCCATGGTGACACCCGCCGAGACACTCTTGTCACCGAAGCCACCACCGTTTCCGAGGTTGTGAAGCAAGGTATTGCCCCGCGCGAAATTCTGGTAGCGTCGCCGGAGTTCGTCGGAGATCTGCGGTTTGAAATTCGATTGTGGGATGATGCGGTTCCCGGCGGCCGAAAACATGTTGGAAACATATAAGTCCATCCACCCGTTGCGATCATAGTCGCCCCAGCTCACCGACATTCCAGATGCGCCGTCCTCAACTCCCAGTTCAGCCGCCACGTCGACAAACTTCACACTGCCCTCGGCATCGATGTCGTTTCGGTAGAGATTGTTGCGCCCGAAATCGTTAGCGACGTAGAGGTCGGGGTCGCCATCGTTGTCGTAGTCCTCCCACGAGGCGGCAAAACTCCAGCGGCGGTTGTTGGCGTCGAGGCCAGTCGCCTCGGTCATGTCGGTAAATTTCCATTCGCCGTTTGCGGTCGTCTGGTTGCGTAGGAGACTGTTGGCGACCGAATTGTTGGCATCATGATAGACGAATTGATCCGAACCAAAGCCTGCCGCGGTCGATGCGACCTGGTTTCTCGCGACATCTGGAGCATATCCACAGACGTGGAGATCAAGTCGTCCGTCCCGGTCATAGTCAGCAGCGGTCAAGGTCACGGTCGATTCGCTGACCGGAATCACCAACTCGAGTTGGAAGCGCTGGTTGTGTTGATTGGAAGCCACGATCACATGACCAAGGATCGCTACCGCCAGGTCGCGATCACCGTCGTTGTCTAGATCGACGATCAGCGCGCTGCGCGAATCTTCCAGCCAGTCGACGCCCCATTCGGCGGATACGTCACGCATCGTCCCATCCGGATTCTGCAAGAACAGGCGATTCGGCAGGCGCGGATCTTGGCAGAGGTACAAGTCGTCGAGGCCGTCGCCATTGACGTCTCCTAATGCGATGCCGGGTGCGCTCATGCTATTGAGTATACTCAGATGGGGCATTCGCTCGTGCCAGTGGTTGAGCCCGTAGAGCAACTGCTCGCGGTAGCTCGGATTCGCGCCCAGCGCCGATTCGGTGCAGTCGGAAAACAACGTTCGTCCACTGTCGAGCCTGGTGTGGGTCTGCTCGAATTTGGTGATCTCTAGCGATTTAATCTTCGGTGGGCTACTCTGCTGGCTCCAAGTCGTCACCCAGGTTGAGTGTTGTTCGACAAGCGCGTCAGCGGTCTGCCACGACATCGAAACTAGTTGCGTGGTGGTGAACGATTCTTCGGCAGAGTTGACGCTGACGATCTTAAATTTGGAATGAAAATTAGTGTCTTTGTTAGGATCAAAGGCCATTGCTCGAATGCCGCGGCCATCCTTGAGGCGCGCGACGCTCACCAACCCGCTATCGAATACATTCTCCAAGTTCGGGTAGAGAACCGAGCGCCCGATCGGGGGCAAGGCGAGTGGTGCAAACTCACTAGGACCAGCTGAGGCACCCGAGCCAAGCAGCCTGCCGAGTTGATCGAGCTGCTTGTTTGCGGCAGCTGCATTGACTTCGCTCTGCCATCCATCGGTGGATGGGTTGTCGATCTCCGACTCCCAATCGACCACTTTCCCGATTGGGATCTCTGGGGCTGGGACAACTTCTTGCGCCGCTGACTGTACGTTTTCGGGATTCTCCCCACTTGGGGTTCTAGCCTGCTCTTCGGGCTTGGAGCAAGATGAGAGAATCCAAGCCACCACCAATACGAACAGTTGGTGGATCGGGAATCGGTGGGTGAGTTGCTCCATCATCGTCAGATTGACTCAACGCCACGAGAATCACCGAGTCAACGATCACTCCATCCGCATCTGTCGAACGATGCGGACTGTCAAGATGGGAGTGAGACAATTGCATGTAAGAATGAGGCGGGGGGCTTAGTCGATCGATGAGAAGCAGGGCATAGTGAATGAATGAATAATCTAAGTCTATTTGCAGTTTTAACCATTATTCCTGTTTGCGTGCTAACAACCGCTGACGCAGGAGTGATTATCACCCCGGCGGTGGGACACACCCTGACCTGGGACGGGAACGACGGCGATTATTACGACAGCGTGACTACCCCAGCTCCGGTTCCAGTCAACGACGCGCTCGGTGGCACAGCATTTGCAGCGAATGATCCGGGCGCATTTCCCGTGCCCCACGTTGTGACGAATTTAAACGATGGATTCTACGGGAATACATCGGCGCATATCAACGGAAGCGGCGGGCTTTTCATGGGGGTGCTGCTGTCTTCCATGACCCAGATCAATACCATCGCTTTCGGACGTGACAACGGCACCGGCGGGGGCGTGGCGCCTGGCGACTGCTGTGGTGGTCAGCTCACCGATCGGGCCGCGGACGATTACACTCTGCAGTACACAACTGATGGAGGTGGGTCGTGGATTGACATTGGGCTTCTGAGCTATACCGATGCCGGCCAGGACTTTGCACCAGGTGGAACCTTCGACCCTTACTTGCGCCACCAGTATGATGTGTCGTCCGTTGCTGGTCCGATCATGGGGAATGGTGTCCGCATCTCCTTCCTGATTACTGGCACCGCCATTGATGAGATCGAGATCAATACGGTTCCTGAGCCGTCTGGGGTCGCGCTGCTCGGTCTCGGACTAGTCAGCCTATTGCTACGCCGCAAGCGTTAGAACCACCACTGCTAAGGAATCCTAAGCGGCACCCGCACATCGAGGGGTGGGGGATAACGACCGGATCCTGAGCCTAGCCGTAGCAACCTGCCAATACACCCTAATGATGGCTGTTCCCGCCACACATATATTATTATCTCTATGAAATCGAAAAACCAATCTCGCAGATCCTTCATCAAGACTGGCGTTGGAACCGCAGCAGCCTTGGCTAGCTCGGCACCCGCCATCACCCGTGCAGCCGATTTAAATGGCACCATCAACCACGCCTGTATTGGGGTCGGTGGGATGATGGGCTTCAATGACCTGCAGAACTTCAAATCGCACGGCAAGACAAAGATTGTTGCGATCTGTGATGTCGATAGCAACCACCTCGCGCGCGCCGCAAAAGAACTTCCCGATGCGCGGACCTACAGCGACTGGCGTGAGATGCTTGAAAAAGAGGGCGACAAGATCGATTCGGTCAACGTCACCGTGCCCGACCACATGCACTTCCCGATCGCGATCAGTGCCGTTCGTGCGGGCAAGCATGTCTACTGTCAGAAACCTTTGTGCCACGACGTTGCAGAGGTTCGCGCCCTCACCGAGGCGACGCGCAAGGCGGGAGTGAAGACTCAGCTTGGTACGCAGGCGGCATCGGGTTTTGGCGACCGCATGGGCATCCACTATGTTAGAGCGGGCCTGATTGGCAAAGTGAAGCACGTCTACCTCTGCTCCAACCGGCCAGGCGCGATCGATGCCTACCGCCTCGTCGGGCCACGGCCAAAAGAGCAGCACCCTGTTCCGGACACCCTGAATTGGGATCTCTGGACAGGCACCGCTCCGGAGCGGCCTTTCGCTCCTGGTATCTACCACCCGAGCACTTGGCGTGCCTGGCAGGATTTCGGCACCGGTTGGTTGGGGGATATCGGTTGCCACGTGTTCGATGCGACCTGGAAGGCGCTCGGCCTAACCGCGCCGAAATCTGTGAGTGCCAATGTGCAGGATTCGTGGAAGAACTCCCCTGAGCGCCGCGGCGATACTTGGCCGCAGAGCGACCACATCACCTGGAAATTCCCCGGGACATCGATGACCGAGAAAGACGAGATCACGGTGGAATGGTTCGACGGCTTGATCTACCCATCAGCCGAAGCGAAGGAGTGGTATCCAGGCGAGACCTACCCACCTGAATCCGCGTTGATGGTTGGGACCGAGGGTGCGATCTTGATCCCCAATGGCGGAGCCCCACAGCTCTACCCGAGGGAGAAATTCAGAGGGACTGCGCAACCGAAACTGGAGCCGCGTAACCACTACCACCACTTCCTCGACGCGATCCTAGGCAAGGCAAAGAACGAATCCTATTTCGAACAGACCGGGCCGATGACCGAAGCGATCCTGCTCGGCACAGTAGCCATCAGGACTCCGGATCAGACGCTAGATTGGGATGCTGCCAAGTTGGCTATCACTAACAATCCATCCGCCCACAAACTCCTCAAACGCGAATACCGCAAGAGTTGGGAGATCGAGGGGTTCTCCTAAGATCGATCATGCTCTACAGCGGCTCTGAGCCGGTATTCGCTTGGGGATTCGTTAGAAGCCTTGCGGAACTGCACGTTGAAATGCGATAGGTTGCGGAAGCCCGAGTCATAGGCAATCTCGGTAATCGATTGGTTTGTCTCCGCCAGCAACCGCTTCGCGTTAACGATTCTTACCTCATTGACGAACGTCGTCAATGAGCGGCCTGTGTGGCGCTTGAAGTGACGGCTGAACGTCGGCTTGCTCATGCTGGTGACCTTGAGGAGATCATCTAGATGAATCTCCTCCTCGAGGTTACTGAGCACGAAGCCCACCGCACGGCTGATGGCGGCCATGTGGTGATCTTTTTGGTTTAATGTTAGAGCGGTTCCACACAGCTTGGTGCGCTCAGCAGCTGGGATGGTGGCGATTTCCCCTAACACTTCGACAAATTTGGCGAGCCGGAAAAGCATCGATTTCTCTGCGATTTCTTTAAGCGCGGTCTCCACGCGACCGACGACCGGTCCGGTAAAGTGGATCCCGAACGCGGCCTCCCGGATGATCGACTCGAGGGCGTGCATCTCATCGAGCTGCCCGATCGGGTGATCGTCATCAAGGAGAAACTGCAAGGAATAGCCGGATGAGTCGCGCAGGTCAGACCAGCAGTGGGGGAGGTTCGACCCGATGAGCACGAGATCTGGCGCGCTGAAGTTCGCCACGTGATCGCCTACGAAACGCTTGCCTTTACCTTTGGTGATCAAGGTGAGCTCGTACTCTGGATGAAAATGCCACCGCTTTCCAGCACCGGCCAACTTCACCCTCCGACCGTCGGCGCGGCATTGGACGACATCGGAGACGTTGTCGTTCCATGCCAGGCAACGGAAGGACTTTCCGGGTTCTAAACCAATTTGTTCAAGAGCTAGCGCCATTAGAGATTATATACTCCGTGATCGGGAAATAGCCAAAAAGTTCTAAGTTTTGAGACTGTGGCATCTGCATTTGAGTCATTCGATGGGTTTTCCCGGATTGATTAGGCTAGCGCCTCACCGACCATCTCCCCGCAATTGCTAAGGAATTGCTCTTCCGCCCCGGTGTCCTTCGGCGCCGATCGGGGGGATAGATGAGGTGCAACTGCGAGGGGAGGGAAGGGGGCAATTCCCGCTTATTGCCTCCATTTGTCCGGAAATCGCGTGCTCCTGCAAGTCGAAGGGTGGCTAGCGTTGGCTGAGTTGGAGGCGTGGTAGCGGAAGCTAGCGCCTGACACCTCCCGGCAGGATCGCCGCGCCTTGGCTTCCGTCCAATCCCCGCGACGACTAGCGCAGCTTCAAAAGGATCTTCTTGTCAGCGGCACTCCAGATACGCAGGACGCTGTCCTCGCCTCCAGCAGCGATCATTTTGCCATCGTCGCTGGCCTCCGCCACGTGCATAAACGTGCCAGTATCTGGCAGCGGCAGATCTCCCAGGCGCACGGTCTTGTCGCCACTGCTGCTGACCAAAGTTCCGCCGTTTCCGACAAAGGAGACCGAGGTGACGGGCTTGCTGTGTCCCTTCACAGTCTGCTTCTGAGTGCCGGCCTCGAAGTCCCAGACCTTCACGACATTGTCCGCACCTGAACTGGCCAAAACGAGTCCGTCGGCGCGCCAGCTGACATCCAACACGTGGTTGGTGTGTCCCTCGAACGAGCGCTCGAACGTTGCGTCCTCGGCTGAGAACACTTTCACAAAGCGGTCGGTTGCGGCGGTCGCGACATGCCGCCCGTCAGGGCTGAATGCCACGGCGGAAATTGAATCGCTGTGCTCTTCGATGTTCTCCGCGATTTTCTCCCCGTCCCGAACGCGCCAGAGTTTCAGTTCGCCTCCGCGCGACGGCACCCCGCCTCCCGTAGCGAGCGTGCGCCCGTCGTAGCTAAACGCCACGGTGTTGATCCGGTCGGTGAAGGTTTCTGCGTCGTCGAGCGAACCGATGGTGCGCTCGAGAGTCCACTTCGGGCTCGTTTCGTAGATCGCGACCGACTTGTTGGAGCCCACGCCTAACACTCGCCCATCCGCGACGGCGGCGAGGGATGCAAGTGGCGTGCCGAGCGGGATGCTGCCCGCAGCGGCACCAGAGCCAGCGCCCCATGCGTAGAGATTTCCGTCTTCGGCTGATGCCAAGAACATCGCCCCGTCGGCGCTGAACGCGATCTTGGTCAAAGCCTTCACCGATTCTGCACTTGCCTTCTGCGCCGCTTCGAGCGCCGCCTTGGCGGCAATGACGCCTGCCTCGGCGGCGGCGAGTGCGGCGTCAGCGGCCGCAGCGGCCTCCGCGGCGCGACTGCTAAATCTCACCGCGAGCTCCGCATTACGTCCGGTCTCGACCCGCTTCCGTGTGGCGTCGTCGGCTTCCGTCTGAGCCTTCGCCATAGCGTCGGTTGCGGCCTTGGAGGAGTTCGCATCGGCAAGCTTGGCCGCGATGGCTTCGTCAGCGCGGCGTTTCGCCACCTCTGAATCGCCGAGCGCAGAGAGCTTCGCCATGAGTTCGGTGATCGCCGTGACCTCGGCTTCGGCGGCAGTCTTCGCTTTGCCCTTTTCTTCATCGATCTTCTTCGTCGCTGCATCGAGCGCAATCTTACGGCCGTCGCGGATGCCGATGGCGACAGTTTGCGAATCCTGCGCCTCCCCTTGAACCCGGATCGCCTCGTTGTCGGTCTTGAGATCGGTGATGTGTTTCAAGTCGGCGCCGTTCCAGAGCCGCACGGTCTTGTCTGCGGCGATGGTGGCAAAACGAGTACCGTCGGGGCTCAATGCCGCGCCGATCACCGGCGAGCTGTTGTTGGCTTCGAAGGTTGGTTTCTCCAGATGGTCGAGGTTCCATCCAAACAGTTTCGCATCTGCCCCTGCGGAGATCAGCGCTTTGCCCGATGTCGCCAGCGCCGTCACCTTCGCGCCGTGCGCTTTTAGTTCAGCGATCTCGCCTTCAAGCGATACCAAGCGAATGACTCCATCTTCGCAGCCGCACGCGATTCGATTTCCCCCTTCGATCATCACCATCGAATGGATCGGCGATGGCAATTCGGCGATTTGTCGCGCCTCACCCCCACCGCCTGCCGATCGCGCTTTGACAAATTTATCGAGGGAGGCGGTGACGATTTGCCCGTCGGCTGTGAACGCGACTCCGGTGACGACTGCTGAGTGATCTTTGAACGAGACTGGCTTCTTCGCGGGGTCAGCAAGTGAGTGCAGGACAACGCCGCCAGATGTATCTCCGACTAGCGCCCAGGCGCCATCCGCGCTGACCGAAGCGGCTGCCGGATCCACTGCGAGTGCGGGCAAATTGGAAACGACTGGGTTCTCGGCGGAGCGCCAGAGTTTGACTGTGCGGAAGCCGCCGGAGGCGAGTAAGCCATCGCCACTAAATGCCAATGCTCCGACGATATCGAGATGCGCCTTGCCGCCTTTCTCGGACAGCGTGGGGTCGGAGAGCTCGGCAACCTGTCGGCCGGTAGGGAGATGGTAGAGATGGATGCGGTTACCGCGGCCGGCGGCGGCGTAGAGGTTGTTGGGCGAGATGGCGATCGAGTAGATCGCGTCGACCGGATCGGGCATTGCTGCGAATTCGACTGGAACTGAAGTTGCGCCCGAGCCATCGTCCTTCGCGCCTTCCTCGATCCAGCGGTGCAGCAGTGCCAGCTCATCGGGTTTCAACCTCGGCGCCTTGGACTTGTTATTCTCGGGCGGCATCACCGGATCTTCCTTATGGGCGGCGACGGTGTAAAGCAGGCTGCCGTCGGCGTTCCCCGGCACCAGGACTTCGCCATCGCCCGAGCCTTTCAGGATATCCTCGACGCTCTCGAGATTGAAGTCGGCCTTGGCTTTGGTCTCGTTGTGGCAGGCGACGCAGCTGCGTTTGAATATCGGGACGATGTCCTTGCTAAAGCTGACCGGCTCGGCGTTCGCCGTTCCAACAAGCATCAAGAACAGAGCGCAGTATCGTTTTCTCAGATGGCTCATGGGGCGGTGATGATCAGTTTGATAGGGTGGCGTTCTTCGAGGTCGATGCCGTTGAATTTCATCTTCGCAATCAGCTCGATCGCTAGCTCGCCGGGTTTCGCTTCGGCGGCGGTGTTGATCACGAGTGCGCCCTTACCAGCGTCCTTCGCGACCGCGACTTCCGGTGCGCTCACACCGGCGGTGCCATCGGGGAGCTTAGCGCTGAACCTTACCTCGTCGGCGAATCCGTAGAGCCGCTCGAACTGCACTGGAACCTCGACAGCCGCGCCCTTGGCGACCGTGAGGGGCGCGGCCGGCGGCACTAATCTAATTGGCGTCGCGGCGAGTTTTAGCGTGATCGGGAAAGTTCGGTCGGAGACCAGCAAGTCGCGCGGCTTGGCGCGTTCGGCAGCGGCCTTCGCAGCTTCTTCGGATTTTCGCATGGTCTCCTCGGCGACCTTGAGTGCTTCCTCCGCCGCTTTGAGCGCTAGTTCGGAATCGGCGACCCGCTTTTGCTTCTCCACATCGGTCTCAGCAGTCGAGGCGCGCGCAGTATCGAGCGCCTTCTTCGATTCATCGCGAGCCTTGCGTTTCGCGTCGGCGTCGGCCGCGGCCGCTTTTTTCGCCTCCTCGGCGGCGGTCGATTTATCGACGTCTCGCCGGTAGCCGATCTTGGTCGAAGCGGCGAGCGCGAAGCTGTGGGTGCCCGTCGTGAACTTGTTGTTGTCGCGGTTGTTGAAGAATTCCATCACCAGCGTGCCGACGTCCTTATCTTTTTCGATGGCGGTCTGCATCGGCTTGTTGCCCAAGCCTAAGAGCTCGACCACGCGGACGTTTATTTTGTCTTTGATCTCGCCGCTCATCGCCAGCTTCAGCGGAATTTCGAGCTTCCCGCCGATGGACGTCTCCCAAATTTTCTCCTCAGCCAGAGTCACCACTACCGGAGCGACCTCCTCGATGCCTGCGACGGTCAATGCCGAGCCGACCTGCGAGAACACGCGCTCTTGGTCGGCATCATTGCTCGTCCAGTTCACCGAAACCGGATGGGCCGCTTCACGCCTATCGCCGGCCTTGCCGAATACCCTAATAGCACCGCTCCAAGCAGGCGCGTCGGCGGCCATCCGCAAAGCGATCGAACCGTTGTCGCGACCAGTGTGAACTACCGAGGGCGCGGCCGTGAACCCTGCGGGCAATCCTTCGACCTCCAGCTCCACCTCGGAGTTGAAGCCGTCGCGGCGCAAGATCGCCACTGGTAATTCAACGGTTTGACCACGGCGCAATGCCACGCCCGAATGGAACACGCGTTTGCCACCGTTGTTGTCACCGTCGGGCGCCGGACCGGCGACGATCACGTCGAAGCCCGGTTTCGGCTCGCTGATCCGTAGCCGGAAGGTCGATAGCGTCCCGAACTGGTCGCGCAAAGCGACGCGCATCGAACCGTCGGCGTCGGCCGTGAAGCGGAACGCTGGGTCGCGGTGGTCTGTCCGGTAGGCGCGGCCGCCGATGTTCTTGCCCTCGTCGTCGCCGCCGCCGATCTTCGCCAAGCCCTCTTTGCCATCAACGTCGACGGTGCGCTTGAAAACTTCGAGCACCGGATCGCTGGGCGCGCTTGCGCGTTGTCCGAACACATCGACGATGTAGGTCTTCCCTTTCACCGCGTCGAACCCGAACCACTCGACCCCGCCCGGGTAGAATCGCCCGCTGACTTCGCTCGGCACAGCGACAATCTGCGCTGCCTCCGATCGGTTGTTGCCGCCCGCATCGAGCACCGCTGGCGCATCTCCGTGGGCGATGAAGTAGGGATTCGATCCCTCGATATTCAGATGGAATCCCTGCGTGCCTGTAGCGGCTGGCGGCAGTGGAGACGTGTGCCGGCGCTGTGCGTCGGCAGGAACATCGACGCTGATCTCGGCGCGTTCCATGCCATCGGCCGAAGCGATGCCGCCGGGGAGATTGTGCCCGAAGACCTGGAAAGTTTGTCGCGTTCCTGGCACGGCAGAAGCGGGCAAAACGTGGTCGATCTGCGGGCCGCTGTTCAGCGTGATCCGGAAGCCGTAATCGACGCCGCCACGGACGAGGAAGTCTGACACCTGCAGAATCAGTTCGCCATCGGCGTTCGCGGTGTAATCGAGCAAAGGGTCACCGAACTTCGCCTCGCGTGAGCGTGCGACCTCGGTGCCGGAGGCATCAAACAGCACCAGCAGCGCGTCCATGCGCGAGCCGATGCGGTCGGCAGCACAGTCGACAAAGAAGCGTTCACCGGCCTTCGCTGCGATACGGAAGTAGTTCGCCTGACCGGCCTCGGCGCGGCCGTTGTAGACTGTGCGGGGAGTCATCGAGGGCGCTTTGGTAAGATCCTTCGCCTCCGCCGTCACCAGCGCCTCCTCACCGTCGCCGACCGTGAACCAACGCGGCGCGCTCACGCCCCAGCGGCCGCTGAACCGCAGCTCGTAGGCTCCCGGTGGAACGTCAGGCGCGACCTGCACTTTAAAACGTGTCCCCGATACGGGTTCCGCTTTGATCCCAGCATGATCGAAGATCAACGACACCGGCCCGTCGAGCTCCGCCCCGGCCACCTCGATCTCCGTCGTAGTCCCGGCCTTTGCCCCAAAAGGAAAGATGGTGTCAAGACGTGCGATCGGGAGCTGCGCAGAAGCGGCAGCCAGAAGCGCGACGGAAACAGCCGTCGCTAATAACTGAGCTTTGATGGTCAAAATCTTAGTGGTTAAACAAGAACTCTTTCGTGTTCAGTAGCGCCCATACGAGGTCTTCCCACGCCAGCTTCTCGGCAGCTGCGACGTCCACGGCGGCGGTGCTCGCGGCGGAGCGCTTCTTGTCGAGGTAGGCGGCTGCGATCTGCACTTCGCTGTCGACGGGCGTGCGCGCGAAGGCGCGGTGATAGAGCTCCGAGATTTTCTCTCGATCCTGCCGAGCCGCGTCTCCGGAGAGGCGGGCGGCGTTACCAGCCCCCGCGGCCAGCTTGTCTTGGATGTTCTTCGAGTTCAGCAGGTGCAGCGTCTGCGCGAGGCTCGCACCCTCTGCGCGCTCGCACTCGCAGGCGCTGTCCATTTCCGGGCGGCCGAAAACGGTGAGGAAATACGAACTGGAATTGTAGCTGTCGTCGGGCAAGGCGATCGCGCGCGTGCCGGGCAGCTGGCCTGCGAAGCTGGTCGGCGAACCGGTGATCGAGTCGATCGAATCGAGCAGCACCTCCGCGTTGAGCCGCTTCGGAAAGTAGCGCGAGTAGTTTTGCCGATCGCCGGCGTTGTGCTCGTTCGGGATCGCGCTCAGCTGGTAGGCGGTCGAGTTGCAGATCGTCCGCACCAGCGCTTTGAGGTCGAAGTTTGACTCCACGAAATTGCTAGCCAAGGCGTCGAGCAAGGCCGGGTTGGTCGGCGGGTTGGTGACGCGCATGTCGTCTTCAGGTTCGACCAGAGCGCGGTTGAAGAAGTGCTTCCAGTAGCGATTCACCAGCATGCGTGCGAAGAACTCGTTGTCTTTCGAGGTCATCCACGTCGCCAGCTCCTGGCGCGGGTCACGCTCTGCCGGGAGGTCGAGCGCCTCCCCGCCAAGCGGCGTCGGCTTGACGTTCTGTTTCGTCTTCGGGTTGTTCGCTGAAGCGATGCCGACGTTGTGGAACACGGCGTCCTCACCCGGCACCTCGGACTTCTTCTTGCCGACGCGCGAGAAGAATGCCTGGAAGCCGTAGTAATCCTGCTGGCTCCACTTCTCGTATGGGTGGTGGTGGCATTCGGCGCACTGCAGGCGGACACCGAGGAAGACTTGCGCGGTGTCCTGTAACTGCTCCTTCTGACCGGGCACGTTGCGGAACCAAGCTGCCGCTGGGTTGTGCGCGATCTCGCCGGTGGCGGTGACGAGTTCGCGGGCGAGCTGATCGTAAGGTTTGTTCTCGTGCAGGCTGCCGCGAATCCACTCGTGGAAGGCCTGCGTGCCGCGTGCGTAGCTGCCGTTCTTGCGTTTGTTGCGCAGCATCGAGACCCACTTGTTAGCGAAGTAGTCGGCGTAGTCGGTACCTGCGAGTAAGGTGTCGACCCAAGCTGCGCGCTTGTCGGGGCGGGTATCGTTTTGATACGCCTCTGCTTCTTCGAGCGTCGGCAAGCGACCGGCGATGTCGATCGCGCTGCGGCGCAGGAAGGTGGTGTCGTCACACAGCTCTGAAGCCGGTAAGCCGAGGATGCGTAATTTGGCAAAGACATGTCCGTCGATGAAGTTGCGCTCTGCCGGCAGCGAGTCGGTTGGTGCGCCGAGCGGGATGGTCGCTTGGAACACCGTGACCTGTTCTTGGAAACGGATCATCACTGCCGTGTCACCGGTTTGCCCCTCCAACATTGTCACCAAGCCCGACAGTTCGACCTCAGCCATTTCCTTCTGGTTCGACTCGTAGGTCACGATCTCGGTGACGTCGCGCAGCGTGCCGTCGGAGTAGTGCGCCGTCACTGCGAGCTGTTGCTTTGCGCCCGGCGCGACGATCCGTAGCTCGGGGAACACGCTTATCTTCTCGACGGTAGGATCGCTTTCGCTGCCATACGGCATTCCCTGCTCCATCCAGCGGACGATGGCGCGGTAGTCCCAAGAGTCGCGCTCGACGCGTGCGCCGCCGCCGTGCGGGAGATCGCCGATGGCCTTGCGAAGTAGAAGGCTGTGATCCGGTGCGGCGGGGAACAGGCGCCGGCCGCGCGATTCTTTGACGAGATACTCGTAGTCCTCGGTCGGTTCGAAGCCGAGTAGCGAGAGCCGGAAACCGTTTTGCCCCTCCGACTTGCCGTGGCAACCACCGCTGTTGCAGCCGTGTTTGGTGAACAGTGGGACGATGTCGTTAGAGAAATTGATCGGCTGAGGCGTCGCGCACGATTCGATGGCGACCTGCACCTGCGCGCTTTCTCCGCCGTCCGCCGCGACTGCTGTGACCGTCGCGAGACCGTCGGCGAGAGGGGTGACCTTGCCGCCCGGAGTGATCGTGACGAGGCCGGCGGGCTCGGCTCTGTACTCGACGAGATGAGTGAAATCTGTGGCGCCGTCACGCGTCACGACGAGTTGCAATGTGGCGTCGGGGCCGAGGAGTTTCGCAGGCATGTCGGGTTTCCCGACCGCGTGGATATCGAGAGCGGCACCAGCGGGCGCGACGAGCGCTGCGAGCAAAACGAAAAGGGTGGTAAGGCGAGTCTTCATTTCGGGTCAGATCAGTTTGGTTATCGGGGCATCGGGGCAAAGCCATTGAGCGAGTAGCGCGGGCACCCGCTGAGGTCGGGCACGGTGGTTTCCGCTGTGTCGATGCCAAGGTTGTGGCAACGCGTGTATCCCGTCGCAAAACGGGGTCGAACGGCGGTCTCCGAAAAAGGTGAGCATGGTATTCAGCGCAAGTAAACGGCGGATTAAACTAGTTCGGGCATTGGCGAGAATTGCTGATCGACAAGGTAGCGTGGGCGCCCGCTGAAATCATTCACGGTCGCTTTGTTGACGTCGATGCCGACGGCTTGGTAAAGTGTGGCGAAGACCTCTTGGAAATCGACCGGCCGCTCATCGGCCTCACCGCCGTCGCGGCTGGTCGAACCGATCACCTGCCCGTGGTTCATCCCGCCGCCTGCTAATAAGGCGGTGGAAACTTTCGGCCAGTGATCGCGCCCGCCCTGTGCGTTGATAGTTGGGGTGCGGCCGAACTCGCCCCAGACGACGACGGACACGTCCTTGTCGAGGCCGCGGTCGTGGAGGTCTTGAACGAGGGTCGCGACGCCTTGGTCGAGCATCGGGAAGTCGGTGCGCGCGCGCTTGAAGTTGGCTCCGTGCCAGTCCCAGCGACTAAAGCCCAGTGTCACGCAACGGGCGCCGGCCTCGACCAGGCGGCGCGCCATGAGGAATTGGTCGAGTCGTTTCCAAGGACCGTCGGCGGTGAGCTTCTCAGTACCCTTGCCGTACTTCTCGACTAGGCGCGGGTCTTCTTTGGACAAATCGAAGGCTTCTGCCAGTTTGCTCGAGGTCAGAACTCCGTAGGCCTGCTGCCCGAAGCTGTCCAAACTCTCCATCATCCCAGAGCTGTCCACGTCGCGTCGGTACTGGTCGACGCTCGCCAACAAGGCGCGGCGGTCATCCAGCCGTTCGATGCTAATTCCCTTTAAACTGACGTCTGCAGCGCCCCCACCGCGATTCGGCGTGAACGCTCCATGCGATGGGCCACAGAAACCGGTCGCGCCCGGATCGCCCCATTGGTCGTGGCCACACTTTGGCGACAAACCGACGAAGGGTGGCACCGCGGAACTAGCGGCGCCTTGGATTTTGCTCATCACCGCACCGATAGAAGGCCATCCGCCGGGCGGTGCATTGCGCGGCGAGCGGCCAGTGAGGCACTGGTGAGCGTCGTGGCCACCATGCGCCCCGACCATCGAACGGATGAAGCTGAACTTGTCCGCCATGCCGGCGATCTGCGGGAACAGCTCACCTATCTGAATTCCGGAAACATTCGTGTCGATCGCTTTGAACTCGCCGCGGATGTGCGACGGCGCGTCGAGTTTGATGTCGAACATGTCCTGATGCGGCGGACCACCGGCCAAGAAGACCATGATGACGGCTTTGTGACCGAGCCCTTCGCCGGCCGGCTTCGAGTTTGCTTCCGCCTGGAGGAGTTGTGGGAGCGACAGGCCGCCAAGTCCCAGCCCTCCTACCTTGAGGAATCCGCGTCGTGAGACGCCATCGCAAAATCGTTCGGAATCGTTCGCGTTGATCGAGAGCATGTGAGGGTTTGAGTGGAGGTTAGATTGAGCACGCTGACAGAAATCGCTTCGTACTAGTAATGAACCGCAAAAAAAACCACAATCTGACGCGGAAAATCCCTCGGTACACTAGATTGTGCCCTCGGCCCGGCTTAGCCGCAAACTAAAACCGGCACTCTAGAACCACCTTGGCGATGGCGATGGCGACGTTCGCCGCACGCGAGGCAGGCAATTTCGAACCAGTGCGAACAAAATTCCTCCCCGATTACATCAACAAGCAGTGTTCTAGGGCGAGGTGACTGGAAAGTAACGTCGGGCCTCGCCATCGACTCGGAGATCGGCTATCAACATGGTTCGTCATGAAAACCAAAGCGCTCCTCTTGTTCATCCTCGGCCAATCGCTGGCCGTGGCCGCAGACGACACCCTCGTCCGTAATTCTGAACCGCTCTCGCCTGCGGAAGAACTCGCCGCCTTGAAAGTTCCAGATGGGTTTGAAATCCAACTGTTCGCCGCCGAACCGGACATCAACAAACCTATCAACATCGCCCAGGACGCGCGCGGTCGCATGTGGGTATCCTCCACCGTCGAGTATCCCTACGCAGCGAAGAAGGAACGCTGGGCCGACCCGCAAGGAAGCCGGGTTAGCGACAGCCGTGATGCCATCAAGATCCTCGAAGACACCGACGGTGATGGCAAGGCCGACAAGTTCACCGACTTCGCCGATGGCCTCAACATTCCCACCGGCGTGCTACCATGGCACAAGGCCGATCACCACGACGGCTGCATCGCCTGGAGCATCCCCAACATCTGGTACTTCGCCGACACCACCAACGACGGCAAGGCGGACCACCGCGAGGTGTTGTTCGGACCACTAGGCTATGAAAAAGACACGCACGGCATGTGCTCGAGCTTCCGTATGGGGCGCGACGGCTGGGTCTACGCCACCCACGGCTTCAATAACACCAGCAAGCTGAAGGCCAAAGATGGCACGCAAGTCGAGCTTCACTCGGGCAACGTATTCCGCTTCAAACCCGATGGCTCGAGCGTCGAAGTCTGGTCCCACGGGCAGGTCAACCCATTCGGCCTTGCCTTCGATCACCGCGGCAACCTCTACAGCGCAGACTGCCACAGCGCTCCTGTCTACCAGCTACTACAGGGAGGCATCTATCCTAGTTTTGGAAAACCCCACGACGGGCTCGGCTTCGCGCCATCGATGATTGAACACACGCACGGTTCGACCGGGATCTGCGGCATCACCTACATCGATCACGATCGCTGGGGCAACGACTGGAACGACCACCTGCTCATCGGCAACCCCGTCACCTCGCGGATCAACCACGACCGTATCGAGTTCCGCGGCACCACCCCGGTAGCCATCGAACAGAGCGATTTCGTCGTTAGCAAAGACCCTTGGTTCCGCCCCGTCGACCTCCACCTAGGCAATGATGGATCCCTCTACGTGGCAGATTTTTACAACCGTATCATCGGCCACTACGAAGTCCCACTAACCCATCCCGGACGAGACCGCGAACGCGGGCGCATCTGGAAGATCACCAAGAAAATAGGATCTACAGCGCCTGCCGCTTCTCCAGCCTTCGCCGTGGTCAGCGCCGATCAGCTATCGGACAAAGACCCGTTTATCCGCAGAGCAGCCGCACACGAGCTCCAACTGCAACCCGACGAAAAATTTCTCATTCCACTCTTGGAAACGCTAGCTACCACACCTGCAGACGACACACACCTCCGCCACGTCCTGCGGATGGCGATCCGTGAACATCTCAAAAGATTCCCCGGTCAGCTAGACACCGATCCAGACTTCCTTGCGGATCTCATCGACATCGCTCCAGCCGTCCCCACGCCACAATCCGCAGCGCTGCTTGCCAGCTCTTTAGCAAAGGATCAACACCTTACGCACATCGCCCGCTATGCCGATGACGCGACGCTTCGTAAACTCATCTCAGCGATCAAGAATCAGGGAACGCCCGAGGATCAGTTGGAAAGGATCGACGCCCTACAAATCGGCCTCGACGAGCGCGGCCAACTCGACCCTAGGCCAGAACTGATCGCCTGGGCGCAAGATCTCGCGATCAGCCTGCTCGCAGCAAAATCAAAACAGATACCCGGCGTATGGACTACCAACCTGCACCCAAACCACCCGCAGAGCGAGTCTCCGTGGACGCTCCAGCCACGCCAATGCACTGACGGCAAGCAGGCCACCGTGCTCTCGAGCCTCCGCATTGGTGAAGGAAACGTCGAGCAGAGAACAGGCATTCTCCGCTCCAAGACCTTCCCGGCGCGCGAGCAACTTAGCTTTTGGATCGTCGGCCACCGCGGAGACCCCAAGCAGGAGCCGCACGAGAAAAACTACGTCAGCCTGATCGATTCCAAAGGCACCGAGTTGCAACGCGCCTACCCGCCGAGAAGTGACACCGCCGAGATTATCAGCTGGAAAATCCCATCCTCAAAAATCGGCAAACCATTGCAATTCCAAGTCGTCGATGGCGACAGCGGCGATGCCTACGCATGGCTAGGAATCACCCGGATAGAAGGCAGCGGTAATGTCACCACCGACAGCTTCCATCGGACTCGTATCAATGACCAACTGCTCGCCAAACTGGCTGAACGCCTCAAGCTATCCGCGCCAATTAATCTGCGTGACCAGCTCAAACCATGGCTTCCCGAACCCTCCACAGCTGTTGCTCTGAGCCCCATCAACGAGGCTGATCGGAAGGCTCTCGACGCTCTCATCGCTGCGCGGATTAGTTCCTACAAAACGAGCACCAACCACGATCCAAAAAACGGCGCGCAAATTTTCAAAGAAAACTGCGCCACTTGCCACCAGATCAACGGCGCAGGCGCGCTCCTCGGCCCACAGTTAGATGGGATCGGTAGCCGCGGTATCGAACGCCTGAGCGAGGACATTCTCGATCCCAATCGCAACGTCGATAGCCACTTCTACCTGACGCAGTTTAAAATGAAAGACGCCAGCGAGATCAGCGCCTTCCTCATCCGCGAGAGCGGTGCCTCTATCCACATCCGCGATCTGCTCGGCAAGCAGCGCCATCTGCGAGCCAACGACATCGGCTCTCACAAAATCATCCCACTCTCACTGATGCCCGCTAACTTTGGCCAGACCCTCAGCAAAGAAAAATTCGCAGATCTTCTGGCTTGGTTGCTAGACCAATCGTAGCCGGTTGAGTGGCGGTGGCCAAACGTCAAGCTGCCGGTCGAGGAGCGAGTTTCCGGAGTTGATATCGTGCCGATCCAAAGATCACCACCTCGACGCTCACGCGAAGATCGGCAGCACTTTACCGTCGCTGGCCGCAAGCGGGCGATTCTCCTGATCGTGCAGCGTGAAGTTCGGATCGATGCCGAGCGCGTGGAAGATGGTCGCGTGTAGATCGGGCGGGCTCACCGGCTGGCTCGCGGGGAAGGCTCCGGTCTTGTCGCTGCTGCCGTATAGCAGCCCTTGCGAGACCCCCGCGCCTGCGTAGGCGACGGTGTAGCAGTTCGGGTAGTGGTCGCGACCACCGCCATTGCTGATCTTTGGAGTCCGGCCGAACTCCGTGAGTAAGACCACGAGGGTATCATCGAACAAGCCGCGCTGTTTGAGGTCGGTGAGTAGGGCGCTGAACGCTTGGTCGAGCGGTGGGAGTAGGTCGCGCTTGAGGCGATTAAAGCCGTCGCCGTGGGTGTCCCAATGCGCGCCCTTCGAGCCGTTGAGGTCGCCCGCCGAACAGTAAACCGTCGCCAGTGGCACTCCTGCCTCGACGAGCTTGCGAGCCATGAGCGTGCTCTGACCGCAGATGTGTGACCCGTAGAGTTCGTGCATCGCGCGCGATTCGTTATCGACGTCGAACGCTGCGCGCACTTTTGGATCCAACAACATATCGAGTGCCTGCGTGCGGTACTGTTCCACCTCTGCGGTCGAGTCGCGGCCGCCGATCCCTCTTGCCTCGAGCGCGTCGAGCAGGCCGCGGCGGCTGACGATGCGCGAGCGGTCGATACCTGCGATGGGGTCGAGGCTAACGATGCCCGACGAGGGCGACTTGCCGTCGTAAGGCGTGCCCCGTTTAGGCTTGATGACGGCGGGGTCGTAGCCCAGACCGAGAAATCCGCCGTCTTGTCCGTTGGCGGTGCCGCCGTCGTACATGGTGTAAGGCAGGCAGACCGTCCCCGGGAGCGAGGGTGCATTCGGCGGTTGCTGTGGCCCCAGCCCCTGATCCGTGGCGTGCGCCACCATCGAGCCGATGCATGGCCAGTCCTTCCGCGAAGCCGTCCAGTTTTTGCCAGGGTCTTTCGGTGCGTGGCCGGTGAGGTTCCAGTAAGCTGCTGAGCGGTGCGAGGATGCGTTGTGATGCGCGCTGCGGATGATGGTGAGTTCGTGCGCGTGTTTTGCGAGGCGCGGCAAGTGTTCGCAGACGTGGTAGCCCGGGATAGTGGTTGGGATCGAACCGAAGGCGGATCGCACATCGCTGCCTGCCTCGGGTTTCAAGTCCCAAGTGTCGATGTGGCTCATGCCGCCCCAGGCGAACATTACGATGCAACGTTTTGCCTTACCAAACGAGCGCACGCCAGCCGTGTCTAGGCCCGCCGCCCGTGCGCTAGCCTGCATGGCAAATATGCCGGGCAGCGAGAGCCCCGCAGCGCTGAGGCGTAGGGCGTCACGGCGTGTCATGAACCGGTGGTCTTTGCTTCGTCGCATGTTCTACTTTCATACTCCTCTATTTTGAGAAAACCAACAGATCCTTCATCACCCCTGCTGCGGCGGCAAGGCGAGATCCTCCTCGCTGAGAGTCACGGGCGCGCCGGCTTCGGGCACCTTGACGTGCGCACTCCACAGGATGCCGTTGACGATCATACGGCGGAAGTCCGCCTGCTGGAAATTGCGGTAAAAGTGACCGAGGGTGGTGCCGAAAGCGCGTCCTCCGCCAGCTCGTTCGTGGACCCAACCGACTACCACCTCATCCTCCGGCGCCTTCACTTGGAGTAGCGGTTTTCCGGAGCCGATGGACGGCTTCAGGTAGTATTCATCGTGCAGCTCATGGGGCTTCCAACCCCGGCAGACCGGATGTTCCGGGATGAGCTGCTCGAGCTGAGATCTGTTGGTGTGGATCCCCACGTTGCTGACCCAGGTTCCACCGAGATATCCCTTCCACCGCCCACCCAGTCGCTCGAGGTTTTTCTCATACACCGAAGATGCCCAATGGATCGTCACCAACCCAACCCCATCTTTCATCATGGCCTCGAATTTCTTCGCGCCCGGGCCGTCGAGAATACGTTCCGCTGCGGGATCGGTGTAGATCACGATCGTTTTCACGCCTTCCAGTGTTTTCTCGTCCGTCGGCCAGCCGTTCGAGACCACCGCATCGACACCCGTGGTCAGTTCTAGGCACATCGCCAGCTTCTCACAGGTCAGCATGTACATGTGCGTCCCGTGGGGGTGATCCGGATCCTTGCCGATCAGTAGGATCTTCGACCGCCCATCGGGCTTGCCCCCAGTCGCGGCCACCACGGCAATGCACGCAAGCGCAAGTGCGGCCAGTAGAGGAATCAATGCCTTCGTATTTCGTGTCATGGATGGGAGCCTGCTAGGAACGTGCGACTCGTGTCAAGGGGATGTCCCCGCCAGTGTGTTTTTTTAAAACCGATTTTCCGCGGCGCCTACAACTGTTCGACTCCGCTCGACTTCAAACATCCTTGCTTGCAAGGCGAGCCACATCTAGGCAAGATTATTTTCAACTATGCGCCCAACGCTAACAGCCTTCCTCCTGTTCTTCCTAGTAGGAACACTTCAGAGCCAAGCCGGAGAGCTGATCACTCTCCCCGCCAATCCCTCAGCGTCCCCGCATTGGTACCGTTGCCGAATTCAAGTGCCCGACCGCCTAGTCGTCCCCGAGCGCAACAACGAGCGCGATCTGTGGCGAAGTTCGACCATGCTAGTATTTTCCGATGTCCCCGATGGCACAGAGGTATATCTCAACGGCTCGAAAATCATCACTACCGGAGCGATTCCCAGCGGCCAGAGCAAACGTTTCAAAGTCCCAAAAGACATCCTGGTCGCGAAGAAATTCAATACCCTCAGCATCCACGTCAATAGAGGAGCGCTCAGCGAAGCTCCATTGCTCATCGACTACTTCAACGAACTCAAACTCGGCCCAGAGTGGGAACAGAGCCACACCAAACCCACGCCAGCTGATCTCCAGCCGGTCGCAGAACGACCAGCTCACGCCTCTTACACTGCCGCCGATTTCCGCCTCTCCGCAACACCGCTCGACTCCACCATCGAACCGATCCCCGGCAAGCGTGTGCCACCAGCCGAATCGCTGGCTGCCCTGCAAACCGACGACGACCTGATCGTCGAACAACTCCTGCACGAGCCACAGATCGCCCAACCGACCCACGTCAGCTTCGATTCGCGCGGGCGCATGTGGGTTTCCCAATACCGCCAGTATCCCTATCCAGCCGGCGTCAAGATGCTCAGCCGTGACCAGTACTACCGCTCGAAGTACGACAAGACGCCGCCTGCCCCGCCCTACCATGATCGCGGTGCCGATATCATCAGCGTGCACGAAGACACCGATGGCGACGGGATCTACGACCAACATAAGAACGTCCTCGAAGGCCTAAATATGGCCAATTCCGCATTGCGCGGTGGGGGTGGTTTCTGGGTGATGCACACGCCCTACCTGCTGTTCTATCCGGACGCCGACCTTGACGACGTACCTGACCGTGCGCCGGAAGTCCGCCTTGCGGGTTTCGGCTTGGAGGACACCCACAGCGTCGCCAACGGGCTGGCGTGGGGGCCTGACGGTTGGCTCTACGGCGGCCAGGGCAGCACCACTACCAGCCGGGTCACCCGCCCTGACATTGATCCCAAAGAGGCACCTGGAATCTATAACGAAGGCTGCATGGTGTGGCGCTACCATCCGAAGACGAAGCAATACGAGATCTTCGCCGATGGCGGCGGCAACACCTTCGGCTTGTCCTTCGACGCGGAAGGTCGCCTGTTCAGTGGACACAACGGCGGCAGCACGCGTGGCTGGCACCACATCCAAGATGGGCAATTCCTCAAACAGGGCAAGAACCCCGGCAAGTTCGGCCCGCCACCCAACCCATACACGTTCGGTGAACTGCAGATGATGCGCAGCACCAATCCGGTGCAGCGTTTTACTCACATGAGCGTCGTGGTCGGCGGCAGCGCGATGCCCGAACGTTTCCAAGAGAAATTCCTCTGTGCCGACCCGTTGCATCACTACTTGGTGCTCGCTGATCGCGAAACACGAGGCAGCACTTTCCAGACCACCGACCTCGGATTCCCACTGCGCACCGACAAAGACATCACCTTCCGCCCGGTCTATCTCGCAAACTCCCCGGACGGCAGCATGGTGGTCGCCGATTTTTGCGAACAGTACATCGCCCACGGCCAGAACTACCAAGGCCAGATCGATCCCACCAGCGGACGTATCTACCGTCTGCGTGGCAAGGCAGAAAAACTCGAAACCGACTACAATCTCGAAGCCAAAACCAGCGCCCAGTTGGTGCATATTCTCAGCCACGCAAACCT
>JBLHKE010000021.1:0-24858 GCA_047619485.1 Verrucomicrobiales bacterium
CCGTCGTTGGCGAGAACCGGCAGTCGCGTGTTGACCGTGCCTTTACCTACGCGGAAAAAGTCGGGGTTTGCGACCAGGTTCCCGTTCAGTGAATCGTTCACTACCCGGACAGACACCCTCGCCGAATCGATCCCGCCCATACCGTCCTCGATCGTATAGGTGAAGCTGTCAGTCCCGACGAAGCCGCCGAGTGGCTGATAAGTCAGTGCATCACCCGCACCGGTAATCCTGATCGTGCCGAGGCCGCCGCCGTCCGAATTGACTGAGGTGATGAGGAGTGGGAGAGCGGGTTCATGTAGCGGGCGATCGTTGCCGAGCACCGCGAGAACCAGTTCGGGTGCATCCTGCTCCACCGCGTAGAGATCGTCCATCGCGAAGGTGTGGCTGTTATCGATGATCGTGTATTCGAAGGTCTCATCAGACCACTGACCGACGGCGAGGCCATTGAAGAAAGGATTGCCAGTCTGGTCAAAGCTGAAGGAGCCATCGCTGTTGATGGTCACCTCGGCTCCCTCCGGACCGGTGGTCAACATCGTCTCGAGCACGCGCAGGCTGTCGTCTGGGACGCGCCCATCAATATCAATCTCGATGTCGTTGGAGAGAAGCCCACCGTCCGCCACCACCTCGAGCGGCGTGTCCTCGTCGATCTGGTAGGGATCGGCGACAGCGACCGGAGTATCGTTGATGCCAGTGACCCGCACCGTGACTAGCGCAGGCTCTTCGCTCTCGGCGGCCCCGTCGCTCGGCCTGTAGAGGAAAGTATCCAAAATCGTCTCACCGCGGCGCAGGCGTTCGATCGTTTCGGTCGAGGTCGGATCGTAGACGACCCCAGCGGCGACCACGCTAACCGTCGCGCCCAACTCGGTGAGCGCGCTCGACCCGCCCACGTAGTTTGCCAAGACGGCGACCGGGGAACCTACCGAGCCGACGACTAGGGAATCCATCCCTGGAGGCGTGACACCCCCGCCAGCGTGGATCCCGCTGTCGGCGTCCAAATCATTCGCGACAAAGTCCTCGTGCGCGAACGGGGTGATTTCGCCTTCCAGCGCTTCGAGACCACTAACTTCTGCTGCCACCGGCGCGTCGTTTGTGCCGCTGACAATGACGCTGACCGTTGCCATCGCCGTGGCCCCGTGCCGGTCGCGCACCAGGTAGGGGAACGAGTCGGGCACCTGCTGATCGCGGCGCAAGCTGTTCAATATCGGCGAGTTGGTCGGATCATAAACGATGTGGGTCTCGTGGCGGTTGGTGCGGATATCGAGAGTGACCGTCGCGCCACAGGCGGTGGTGTAGGTCAGTCCCCCGACCGAGCTGAACCCGACGACCTCAAGGTCCAGGTTGTTGTTGTCGTTGTCGACATCGTCGTCGTTGGCGAGCAGGAACTCGGCGGAAGCCGTCCCGGGTGGATCTCCGGCCAGCACGAACGGCACCGGCGGATCGTCCAGGAAGCCGAAATCGAATCCCGGATCAGATGCATTGTCTGCATCGGCAAAAATAATCAGACGCGAGGACTCCGCCACTGCGAACGGGCCGTCATTCTCCGGCACCGGCGTGTCGTTGACGCCAGTGACGGTGACGTTGACCTCGGTGGTCGCGTTGTCCGCGTTGTAGTTCTCGGTGTTGGACACGGACGGGGCGCCACTGAAATCTTGGATTCTATATCTGAAAGAATCGACCCTGATCTCGCCCTCTCTCAAGGACTGCAAGGGATCGCCCGGGGTCGGATTTCCAGTGGGGTCGTAGACGATCTCTAGCCCGTCTGTTGAAATGCTGATCGGTACGCCTGACGTCGATGTCACCACGCTGGATGCGGCGACTGGATCGAGGAGTTGAACAACCCGCAACGAGTCCGTGCGGTCGCGCTCGAAGTCGTTGCCGAGCACCGCCAGGTTGCCAACCTCATCCTCGGTGAGTGCAAAATTCAGATCAGCGAGGGCGAACGGCGGCGCGTTGGTGCCATCAAGCGGACCGCCAGTCACATCGGATGGGGGTGCGCCCGAACTGTCCATCTCGACGGTCGCGGTCGGATCGATACCCAGCGCCTTCTGCGCCTCATTGGAGACGTAGATGTGCGGCAGCAGCCCACCTATCGAGAACTCCGGTGCGCGCACCAGCGACTCGTTGTCGCGGGCCGCGATTGGCGGAGCGGAGCCGAACTCGTTGAGATAGGAGACCGAGTGGATCACCCGGCCGCTGGAATCGAGCAGTTCGACCGTGCCAGTCGCAGGCCCGAGATTGCTTAGAATCGGCGCAAGCGAACTCCTGATTACAAATGCCTGGCCCGGGAGCAGAGGCGCCGCACCAGAGATCGTGTAGATCGCCGGCGAGCCAGCGACCCGCAATTGGAAACCATTCGGATCGATCAACTCCGAATCTCGAGGATTGTAGATCTCGACGAATTGCTCGGTCCCGCCACTAACCTTTGCCAGTACCTCGTTGATGAGCAGACGCTTGAACTCTCCGCCCTCGTGGGAACCGGAATCCGGGTCGAGCGGATCACGGATCACTCCTCGCCCATCGACGGCCTCGGTCGGGATTCCGGCGACACCGAGAGCAGGGCTCCCATCCTCTAGCGCATGGGATCGGACAGTACCGCCGTTGTCGGCGAGCGGTTTCAGAATCGAGACCTCAACATCCACTAGGTTCAACGATTCGACCAGAGGGTTGTCAGGCTCCGGGTCATCGAAGAAACCTTTCTCACTGCCCGTTCCCCCTTGGGATACGGTTGGTCTAGCCTCGTCATCGATCACATTCACACTGGCGAGGTAAGCGCTCCCTATGAGCGCACCACCAGCCGTGTTCAAGGTCTGCCCAGAATTGTCGGCGAAGACGCTGTTGTGGCAGCGAACCTCGGTACGGATCACGTTGGCAAAGATTGACGAGGCGTTCGCCGATGCGTCTGCGTTCCGGTAGAAAGTGCAGTGGTCTATGTCGATGAAGAAATCACGTACCGGATCCGTGTTTTCGAGATAGATGGCCCCCCCTCCGAGCCCACTAACAGAGCCGGACTGGTTTTCAGAGAACGTGCAGTTGGTGAATACGACGGGACGGAACGACTCGATCGAAACCGCACCACCTCCCAAACGCGAGGTGACCCCAACTGTATTCTCAGCGAACAGGCAACGTTCGGCTGTCAGACTACCACCCGAACGGACAGCGATCGCCCCACCGGCTAGGGTTGCGCTACAACCGACAAATTCACAGTCTTCGGCACGAAGCGCCCCGCCATTTTTCACTTCCACGACACCACCGCGACGCCCGGCAGTATTTTCCGAGAAACGCAATCCGGAGACTTCGAACAGTGCCTGCCCACTTGGATCTGGATCGACTTCGAACATCGAGCTCGGGGAATTGGAATCCCAGCCCGGCTTGATAGTCATCAAACCCGCCCCAGGGCCGATCAGGTTGACACTCGACTGGACCGTAACTGGAGCCGGCAGGAGAATCGTGACAGGGACCAGGTCTGATGCGGGGGCGATGACAATCTGATCGCCCTCGCCGGCATCGGTAAATGCTTGGCTAAGAGCCATACCTAAGGCAATCGGATCATTCGGCCCAGCCACCACCCAGACCTTTTGATCCGACGTAAATGTTAGCTCAGTCGCGGCTCCAGATGAGTCTCCTGGAGTATCGGTCACCAGCAGTTCGATCCCGATACGGATCCCCAAATCACCAGCGCTGGGCTTCGCCGTACCGTCGAGCACGAAGGTGAGTCCCCGGAGGGCGTCTCTAACTTCATCGGGAGCACCGCTTGTCACATAGACCGAGTCCGAAATTTTGATCACATCAGGAGTATCAGGAATCGGCACTGGTATGAAGGCACCCTTGACCGGCTCTGTCAGTGTGATTCTGGCATACACTGGATCAGGCCCTTCCTCGGCCCCGACTTCTGGATCACTGATGGTCACCGTGGAAAACGGTTGCGTGGATCCACCCGCCACATTTTGCAGCAGATCCAAGTTTCCTATCTCAGGCGGATCATTGCGTGAGAATACCAGTTGTTGGATCGAGCGATTGGTGCCCCGGAGCTGATCGGAATCCTCGATCAAAAAATCGAAAAGCACCGCCTGCGTGCGACCCGGGAGGAGCGTATTTTCCGCCGGAGTGAAACGAAGGTCGTGCAGGATTGTCTCAATCTCGGAAGCGTTCTTGTTTGAGACCGTATAGAATCCAGGCGTGGTGTCAGCAATGAAGGCAGGATCCATAGTGGAACTCGTGAGAGTCCCAGGCGCACCTTTGCTCGGAATAATCTGCAGCCACATGCTCAGCGCGGTATCACCGCCGTTGTCCGGATCCTCGATTCGAATATCCTCGAAGACTTCAATTTCCAGAGCCGTCAACGGATTGCCGTCACCGTCACCGTCGTCCGTGGGGTCGAGAGAGCCCACGGGAATGATGCGTGGTGGATCTGGCACGGGTTCGAGAAGCACAGAGGTCGTGGCATCTCCACCGATCGTATTATCACTGCTATCGAGTAGTTCGACCCGGAAGCGTACCGTCGCGCCGCTACTCGTCACATTCGGCTGTGGCATGAAAGCGATCCGCTCGACCACACTGTCGGCTGCGGAGGGTGATAAGTTCACGATGATCGAGTGCACCCGACCGTTCGTGACACTCTCCGTCGTGAGAAGCCCGGCGGCCAGATCCGGCCCGACGTATTCGAGCGCGCCAAACATGTCTGAGGGAGTCGCAGGATTATCGTCACCAAGGAGTGACACCCTGACTTTACTCGCTGACCCAAGGAGTTCGATCGATTCGAAAACAAACAGAGATTGATCGTCGTCCAAGGGCTGATTGGACTGCGTCCCTTGGATATTCGGGCTCGTCTGCGGTGGGACGACGAAGATCTTGTATGAGGCCATCGCAGTTGCGTTCGCCGGATCAGTAACTGTGACCGACACCGTATCTGTTGCGCCGGTAGACGGAGCGCTGTTGGCACTTGCGTAGACGAGTTGGTTGAGGGCGACGCTAGCCGAAAGGCCAGACGTATCGGCTACCGATGCCGTGCGTCCCCCGTTACTAATTGAAAAAATGGTTCCTCCGAGAAAATTACCTCCCGCACCTCCAGAGAGAGAAACATTGACACTCAGGTGTTCCGTCGATGTGGGGCCAGGAACCTGTGCGTCAGGATCGGAAATGAACATCTGAGCCAGCTGGAACGGCCGCTCCTGAGAGCCTGCGATGTAGCTCAAGGTCAGACCATCTGGCCTTGCAGCTTCAACTGGATCTGAAAATATCGACGGGGCGTCGTTCAGCGATGTGATCTCCAAATTCAAATCCTGATCGGAGGCGGACTCTTCCACAGTGTTGTGCTTCGGCACATCCACCAACTGCAACGTCATGGTGAAATCATAAGGGGTGGGTCCTGGCGGCAACCTGTTGCCAGCTTCGAGAAACAGCCCCTCGATGACCTCTTTCACCTGCGCAGGGGTCAATTCGTCTCTAGCCGGCCCGCTCTTTGCCTGGATTGTAAAAAGCGTTTTACTACCCGGATCCGGTATGATTTCGAAATCCGTAATCGATTCGCGAAGCGTTGGAACCGGGACATTCGGCGCGTCGGCGACCGTCGCACCGACGAAGACTAAGGAGAGCTTGAAATGGTCGCTGTCGACATCGGTGACTGTGGCACTGGATGCCAAAAGGCGATCGGCTTCATAGGTCGCAGCTTCAGCCATCGTTGTCGGCGAATCGGTAACCTCTAGCACAGGAGAACTCGGTGTGACCGTCAGAACTGGGGCATCGTTGACAGGTAAGATGTTAACATTGAAGGTCTTTGTCGCCGAAGAGCCATCCAAAATCCGCGATGCCGTAACTGTGACCGTCCCCGCGAAAAAACTGGGCGGTGTCCCAAATTCGTCCAAAGCGGGGTCAATTGTCAATGTGCCCCCGCCGGAAACGGTCGCCGTAAATGGCGCGCCCGCGCTGACTACGGGGTTACCGATGCTATCTTCGTTCTCGAAATAGATCCCAAGTGGGAGTGGGTGCGCGTAGTTGGGATCCGGATCCTCATTGAAAGTGATCTCGACAATGTCTGGGTCAGCGGTGACCGGCGCCCCCTCGACCTGGGTTAAGGTAAAAAGGGTTCCCAGCAAAAGAACGACTGCCAGACGGGCAGTAGCCAAGGGCAAGGATCTTCGGGTTCGCGAGGCGGTTGACATATTTACGAGATTGGGCATTTCAGAAGTTTTGCTACGGCAGATCAGCGGGAAGATGGGAGGAGTGGCGGGGCGACATCGACGACGCCGACCGCTCCCGGTGTCGATGCCGACACCTGTTCAAGGTTCTCTGGAAAAATCTGGATGCCTGCTCGATCCCGTTGGTCAACGAGAAACCGCTCCCGCCGTAGGCGCAGCTGCTCTTGGCTGAGCTCAGCGGTGATCTGTGCCTTGACCAAATCGAGGGGGGGCACCGACGTTCCTCGCGAGTCGACTTTACGCACGAGATAGAGTGCCTCCCCGGGAATTTCGATCACCTCGCTGACTTCACCAGACTCCCCTAGGGCAAACCCCGCCGTGATGATCTTATCCGGCCAGCGGTAGCCGGTACGTCCAGCGTCGAACCATCCGGCATCGCCGTCTCGGTAGCGGGTGGCCTGATCCTCAGAGTGCTTGCTAGCCAACGAACCGAAGAACCGTTCGCTTTCGGGCAGGGCGATCGCTTGCTCTCGCAACGTATCCATCTGATTGACGATTTCCTGTTTTCTGGCAGGAGTCGTGCCAGGAGAGAGCGTGCGGGACAAGACGGCTAGTCGCACTTTGCCCGGTCGCGTGAACTCTGCCGCTCGCTCCGCATAGGCTTTTTGAATCTCTGCTTCGGAGACAGCGTCTTTCTCGTCGGACGGGGCGAGTTCACGTGAGCGCAGCTCGCTGATCAAAAGGTTCTCGATCACCCGTGCCACCGCTGGATCTCTGTCTAGGCCTCGAGCCAACGCGCTCTGCACCATCGCCTTGCGGTTCACCATGTCACCGAGGAGAATAGCCAGATCGCCGTGAACCTTCATCCCGGAATCCTGACGGCTGCGTATTTCCGCCTCAAAATCAGCCACCGTAATCACCTCATCGCCGATCTGGGCAAGGATTGGAGAAGACGGGCTTGCACTAGTGTCCGCCTGCTTATCTTTGCTACAAGACGCTAGGCAAAGAACAAGCCCGAGCGCTGTTGAAAACAGTCCAACTCCGATTCTAGCACTTCGCTGGGTGAGGTCGATCATGGGAGACTTGGCCGTGCGCGCACTCGCACGAAAATCGGCTCGGATTGCTCGAAGGGCGTAGTTGATCGGTAGGCAGTCCGGCCAGGCTGACCATCCGCCCATGGAGCCGGATAGCGCTCGAAGGCACTATCGCCGGGCCGCCATGAGATCAGATCGGTGGAGGTCTCTAGCTCGTAGACAATATCCCTCGCCTCTGCAGTTCGATAAAACTCGAAGTGCAGGTGCCCGTCTCCGCGCAAATATGGCTTCGGCAAGCGCGACCGGTCGACCAGAGGATTGCTGGGGTCGAGTCGAAACGCATAGCGCTCGAAGTTGGTCACCCCACTCGCTCCCGGATCAAGCGAACCCACATCCTCACCGACGACGGGCCCTAAATTTCGTTCCGCCCAGAGGTCGAAGGTTTCCTCCTCAGCGGCGATCGCTACCTCGGCCCACGATGGGGTTCGGATCAAATAGGAGGGATCGCTCGCAAATTTCAAGACAACGGACTTGGATCCATCGGGAAACTGAGCACCCGGTTGGGGTTCAATCCGGATCAGCTCGCTAGTCTGTCCCGGTATCAAATTTACAAATTGGGTGGCAGTGTAATCCGTTCCGCTGGCCGCGGTCCCCGAGTAGCGCAGGTTGACAAACAAACTACGCTCAAGAAGTCCCTCCCGGCGCAGCAGGACGAGGGCTGGCTGGCCAGAGTCACGGGAAGCAATGCCTCGAACCACCTCCAAGGACAGCTGCGGCAGCAGGTCCTCGATGGGGATCTGCACGGAATTCGCGGCCGGGTCGAGCCCGTAACCATCTCCAGACAGCAGGGTGATTTCGACGATCTCCGAAGGCTCCGATAGCGCGTCTGCGAACGGGCTGATCTCAATATCCACGTGAGACTCGCCCGCCGGGATCACGATCAAATCGGAGATATGGGCAAAATCGACACCGTTCTCTGCTGCGCCTCCGACGGCAAGGTTCACTGTGAGTGCTTCTCCGACCGATCCATCACGTTGAATTTTGAAGACACCTGATATCAGTCCGTTTTCGTTGGCACCTGAAATTTTTGAAATCGTGATCTGCGTCGTCAATTCGAGACTGCTTATCCGCAACACCCCGGACCTGACCAAGGAGCGAAGACTCACATCGGAATCAAAAAAGCCAACCAGACGTATCGAGAGATCCGAGTAGTCAATTCCGTTGCCAGGAAGACCGATCTCGATCAAGGAATCTTCGCCATCTTGCACAAGGCGGAAATGTTCTTCCAGCGATCCGTGGGTGCTAAAAAAGTCCTCTGCGACGAGTACGTCTCCGTCGGCTGGTGAAAAATCCAACACCGTATCGTGGCCGTCGCCCGCGTCCGTCCAGGTAAACTGGTCAGCCCCGCCGCCGCCAGACAAATCATCGTCGCCGCCGCCGCCGGACAGGATATCGTCGGCCATCCCACCACTGAGAATGTCAGCTGCCCCGCTGCCTGTCACAAACTGGGGTCGTTCGGATCCGAAACGAGAGACGTGATCTTCGTATTCTCCGGCCCCGAGTGTCGCAGTCGGGAGCGCGAGCTCGACCGGGCGGATCGCCCGGGACAATTCCCAGGCGACATACCCGTGATCGCGGCTCAGTAGAAACCCGCGCATCTCATGCGCCAGTTCGACTTCTGATCCCGGAAGCAGGTTTTCGATCTGGTCGGGAGCGGAACCGAGTTCCTCGGAGGCGGGATTGTAGATTCTTACCGACACCTGGCTGGAGGAGACGTCATGAGCGGGATCCTCATCGCGGACTTGGAGTCGGAATGTGTCGGATTGCTGTTCCGCATCTCCCCCGTGCACATAGATCAGGCGACCCCCTCGGACGGCATCGAAGGAGAACTCATCACCAGCAATCAGCGAGCGATCCGGATTCGCTGGATCATCGACCGCATGGCGCAAGCGCAACTGACCCCTTACTGGAACCGACTCAAGGGTCAGAACCAGCTGATCGGGCGAACTGTCCGCGTCGTCAACTTCGAGCAAAACACCCGAGTTCCCCTCGGCGTAGGCGAACACCTCTGAGCTGAGGAGGGTCGGCTGGTTGCTGTTCTCATTCGGATCTGAACCCGCGATAAATTCTTCTAGATTGCTTCGGCCGTCGTTATCTGGATCCAATTGTGCGTCTGTGGCGGACACGCTGTCGAGCCCGTTCGCCTCCTCCCACCAGTCCGGGATTCCATCACCGTCCAGATCCGATTCCGGAACCGTGATTTCGAGATCAACACGAATCGCAGCCGCCCGATTGGCCGCCGACAAGTCGACGGAAACATCGCCCGGCCACACAATCTTGGCGGGCTCCCCATCGACGGAGACCCCGGTGTGCAAAAGAGTATTTGCAGAGCCTCCGAACGCTACCGTCCCGTCCTCAACCGGAAGAGCCAGCGCCACCGCGGAATGTGGTATCGGGAGCCGATAGGAATAGAGTCCACCACCAATTTGAGAAAGTTCGGATTCGAGCTCCATCGACTGCCCATCGCTGTCGACCATGATCCACCGAAGCCTACCTTGGGTGACGATGCGGGAGGAACCTCCCGAACGATTCACCACCTGCCCGTAGAGGAGGGTCTCAGGTTCCGAGATGGATCGTGAAGCCGCGGTCACGTCGCCACAACAGACAGCGATAAGTGCAGCGATCACGAGCGTGCGCCACTGGCACCATCCGCTTGTTTGATATTTTAAATGTTGATTCATGGAACGTTTTATCCGCCGGAGTATCCGTAAGTTCGTAAGAAGATCTTGATGTCGCTAATCGCCGAACGGGGATCGCGCACACCTCCATCCAGAAGAGGTCCCTCGACAAAGGTCTTGAGCGCCTCGGTTGTGTCGGCACCGAGGCTAGCCCCGGGGATAATGAGCAACCACTCCTCGTTCCAGACCGACCTGCCAACGAGGCGGCTGTCCCAAGTCATCGAGCTCTCGTCGATCCCGTTGCTGTTGGTATAACCGTGCGCAAGGAAGCTCGAGAACCGCCGCATGCTGCCCTCTGGCTCCAGCAAGCTGTCGGTTGACGGCCGGTAGCCTGGCCGATCGAGGAAGGAATCGACCGATGGAAATGGCACCGGGATGGCCTGGTCGAGGACATCCCAATAGCGCACTTGAAACCCGCCGGTTTCTGGATCCGCCGCAGCGCTAGTGGGAATCGTCATGATGTCGCGACCAACCGGGACTAGATAGACCCGTGGCGTCGTCGGCAGCAGCGTCTTGTCGTAGTTCTCGAGCCAGACTCCAACCGAACGCACCTTGGTTGCGAAATTGGTCGGGTCGTAGAAGCTGTCGCCTGCGGCCAGCGGCTTCCCGAAGAAATTCTGTCCGGAAAGGATTCGCGTCGGGAAGCTAATCACAAGACCTGGCTGTGGCACATGCTCACCCGAGGCGTTTTTTTCCGGGGCAAATGGCCGACAGAAACGCCTGAATTCGTAGACGTCCCAAAGGTCATCCACCAAGCCGCGATCGGGACGGGCTGGATCTCGCGCCGTCAATTCGTTACGCCATAATTGGTCGTTGTTCTCCGCCTCCGAAATCTCCTCGGGGGTCAGCGCGCTAAAGGCACGATTCTCTCTCGACTTGAGCCTGAAGAATTCTGTCCGTAACGAGAATCGTCCGGTTTCGGCTTGAGGATTGTTGAATCCCAGTTGCCCGCGCAGAACTTCAAAGTTGCCCTTCATCTGAGCTAGGACTTCCGAGAGACCGCCAGAACCCGTCTGGGGGGTTTGCCCATTGACTAGACCGATCGTCCGCGCCTTGACGATATCTTCGTAGAGAGGCTGTGCCGATGCGGGATCGTTAGGATGGAGATTGCTCTCGTAGTCGTAGGCCTTGGCGGCGAGGTAAGCATATCGTGCCGCAAGCTCGAAGGACTCATGATACTTTTGCAAAGCCGCGTTGCGCGAAACTCTGAAGGTCATGTCCTGGTAGCGGTTCCGCTGCACCAATGATGCCACCTTCTTGTTAAAGGATTCGCGTTCATCCATCAGCCTCTGCGCCTGCGCCATCAGCGAACGATACTCATCGGACAGTTGCTGCAGCGCCTGCAATTCTTTGAAGATGCGCACCCGCAGTATCCCCTCGTCGCCGATCGCGTTCTCAAGTTCGACGAGACTCTGCTGCGTGGCGAAATCGCGCTCTCTCTCTTCCAAAACGATTTCGATGATGGCCGAGCGGAGCTGATCCGCAAACTCGATCACTTTAGCCACCTGGCCGGTCGCCAAAGATGAAACTTGCAGCGATAGAGACCCGACACTTCCACCCAATTTGAATGCGGAACGGAAACCAGAGAAAATGTCCCCTGGCGAGACTGCGACACCTCCAGTCGGCGTTGTATTCGGGAACGCTGATTGAGAAACGTCCGCCAGATTGTTTATGTTATCACCCGAGAACTCAAGATTTTCAGACGCCAGCTCAAATGCCAGCTGCGAGGTCGCAGCAATCTGGCCGAGAGTGGTGTCAGTGATATTGAGAGCCCGGGTGTAACCGTTGAGATCGATCCTTGCATCGAGTAACCTCAGCTGGCGGATCAGCTCCCCAATGTAGCCGTCGTAGGACGCGATGGCGTTGGCAAGATCTGCTTCCTTCTGCACCATTTTTTGGATGTGGATTTGCAGCTTTCCATAATGCGGACGCTTGCCCCAGGCAGGCGGCGCTTGGAAGGTGTAGCCGATCGCGGTGACGGGAAGATTGAGATTTTGTAAATCGACACGCCGATTGGCTGGATCGAGGTCAGTGTAGTTGGTGTCAAAATTCCCGTTAACATTCCCGAGCAGATCGGACAGACTCGCTCCGGCGAACGATGCCGAGTAACGTTCTCGCCACGCGCTGGGGACATTCTCCAGAATGCCGCCTCCCTCGGTTATAAATGAGACATCGGTTCCGAAGTCACCGGTCTCCGACGGTCTCAGATTATTGGGATCAAAGTTCTTGCCCCTGAAATCCGCTATCTGACCTGGAACCGTATCATTATTCACCTCGCGGGTTTCAGCATACATGAACAGCTGCGTGTCCGGCCCGCTGTAACCTTCAGGATAGGCCTGCCCGGCACCGACGGTCCCGGGATAAGCCAGTCCGAAAAAGTCGATCAGCTGATTGCGGTAAGAACGGTCTTGAGAACTCACGCTGCGGGCGAAGTCCTCGGCGCTCGAACCGACCTTGCGCAGCAGGTTGTCTGCCTTGTTGGCGTGATCGAATGTCGCCTTGGCATTCGCAAGCGCTGATGTCGCCCTGTTGAAGACCTGGTCGAAATGGGAATTACCACCAGCAAAAAATCGATCCAATGCCGCCGGGTTGATGTCGAACGGTACGGCATCGGGTGCCAAGCCGAGCGGGTTAAATCCGTCATTGGCCTGGTCGAAAACGCTCTGGATATAGGTCAAGTTGGCCGAGATCACTGGGATATCCTCGTTGGTGGTACGGTCGATTTTGCGGATCCCTTCGAGTTCTTCGTTCGGGTGCTCAGCCGGCAGGAGTGCGTTGGCGGTGATCCAGTCGAAGTAGGCACCTTGTCCGGCGCGGCGCGACCAACCTTCGACCCCCCATGCGCGATCCCCGTCATCGACAGGATCGATGTAGCCCTGCCATTGCGCGGTCGGGTCGGCAACATAAGCGTCCCGATAGGTTAGAGCCACGATCTGTGCACCTGTCTTGGCCTTCTTGGCCGCAGCCTCGGCGAACTTCCGCTCGTCGAGAAAATCGACATCGAACACAATGTCGTTGAGCGCATACTGCTCCGAGCGTGACACCCAGTTGAACGCGCGGTGGCGCAGCAGGTCATACTGTCCGCGCACAGCGGTCAGGTAGTGGCCCCAAGCATCACCGTGTCCCTGCGGGAACAGAACCATGCTGTCGTCCTCGTTGACGAAACCGTCACGGGTTGCGTCGAAGATGTCGTAATTGGTGGCGTAGGCGGCCTCCCCTTCCCCCTTCGTGAAGTTCCACATCAGCCGGTTGTAGACTGGGCGGGCGAAGTTGTCATCGACCCCGCGCAACAGCGCGAGCTCTTCCGTGAGCAGCGAGGCGGTCTGGTTCTGAAATGCGAACACGGCCGGCGCAAGGTGCCCGTAGGCTGCCGAAGATGAGCCATGCCCAATCGTCGGATCGAGGGCATCAGTGTAGGCCTCATCCCCGAGCAGTTGGTAGAAATCGGATAGGCGCGTCGCAGCCAGCTGCAGAGCGATGGTAATGCCGTCGGTCGACACTGGCGTCGAAAGGTCGATGCTCAGCCCCCTCGCCCGGTCGAGCACTGTCCCGTAGAGCTCGATCAAGCCAACATTCTCGATCACGTCTTTGTCGGGGTTCAGTGCGACTGGTGCCTCGAACTGCTGACCGAGTTGCCGAATGATATCGACGTAGGTCGCAGGTGCGTCTCCACTGAAGTCGCGGACTCTGGCTTCGAAGAGGTTGACCGCATCGAGCACCCGCTTCACCCATCCGAACATGAGCTGCGGGCGATAATCAGGGAAACCGTCCCCGTCCTGATCCTGTGGTGTGGAGTTGCCGGCACCAGCCCATTGCCAGAGAGATTCCCCAACTCGATCGAAGAGGTTGTCCCAGGTCACGACATCACCGGCCACCTCGTTCTTGTGGCGATAGCGCGCAAACCACAGCGAATCCGCCAACAATGCCTCGGGGGCGTTGGGTGTCCCCTGCACGGTGACATTGAAGAAACCGAGACCGCGCTTGCCGGAAGCATCAGGGAAAATTTTCCACGGATTCGGACTACCACTTCTGTCAGGCGGCGGGAATTCAGTCCCATCGGCCGGGCGATACCACCACTCGAAGACAAGGTCATCGGCGAAGGCTCCAAAGTCGCCTGTGTGGCGCAGCGTCACAGCCTCATCGAAAACATTGTCCGAATAGATGACCTTGATCGCACCGCGGTAGCGCTCGCGGCGATCGACTTTTACCACATGCACAGTCACCGGATTGCCAGCCAGTGCAGGGTCGTCGTTCTCGACTAATGTGATGTAGCTTACATCGGGAAGCGTCACATCATTCGGGTTGAGGAAGGCTGGATTGGTAGACACAGCCAGACCAGGGCCGAGCGCGCTTTGCGGTGCCGCCACACTTGGATCTTTCACGACCACGTCGATACCAAATGGATCAGTAACTTTCGCCACCTGCTGGTTGACGACCAAGGTCTGCGGCGCGACCCCCACCAAGTAGCCGCCATCGGCATCGGCTAGCGCAATCGGCTGCTGGGCACCTTGTGCAGATTGGACGTAATTTTTCCAGTATTGGATCAGCGCATCAGCGTCCGCAAAATTTTGACCAGTATCGACTAGGTTCGGGTTTCTGGTCAGTTTATAGAGGCTTTCCGCTGCGGCGCGCCAAGTGCTATCACCCGGTGCCAAGGCGAGCAATTGATCCAGCTCGAGTTCAGTGAGAATATTCGGCTCGAGGGCGAAGACTGCGCCGGGCGAAGCGGTCAGTGTCGCGTCCCCTATCTTCTTGTCGTTGAGAATCCCGATCATGGTCAGCCGACCATCGAGCGGATCGTAAGTAACACGGCGCTGTAGCGAAGCCGGTAACTCGTTAAAGACATACCGCCCCTTGGCCACGCGGGTGCGGCCATTGGCGGGCAACAGCGAAATCGGGAAGGAGCTCACGTCGAGTGGGACTGAACGCGCGGAAAGCGGCGGGTAGAGGCGTGCCGTGTAGCGGTCACGACCGATTACAGGATCGGCTGCGGGATTGAGTGTATCGAAGACAATCTTGCCAGCAGCCCAACCGACAACTCCGGGTACACCCGGGGTCGCAACGGTTCGCACTCCGCCTTCGCCATCGGGAACTTCAGTGAATGGATTGTCCGAGCGGTACTCTCCGCCACCGTACGTCAACGTCTCACCAACTTTGAGAATCGGCACTTCGTCTGGCCAGTTCACCGTGTAGCGCACAGGTTGAGGATTCTCGTAATCTCCCACGACGGTCGAATACGGCTTCGTCAAGTAGGTCGCCCCAACTGGACGGGTTAAAAACGCCACACAGTCCGAGGCCTGCCGAGCTCCGAGCGTAACCCCTGGATCGCTCTGCAACGGCCATGCAAAATCGGTCAGCATCCGATAGGAGAAGTAGGCGTCGAAGAAGACAGGCGCCCCATCCGATTGATAAAAACCGCCTGAGATGGCGTAGCTATTCCCACGGTGGTCCTCCCAGTAAACTTGCTGCTGATCGACCGAGGCGAAGTTCGGGTCGCTCGGGTCAGAGCGCCCATCGATGGCAAACGATTCTTCGCAAGGGGATGCCCCATTGACCACGCCGAGTGGATAGAAAGGAATCACCGGTTCCCCTGCGATCATCTCCTTCTCGAACGTGTATCCCAAATCAGGATCTTCTAGTTCAATCTTGTAGAGAGCCATGTCCCACTCCTCCGTCGCGAGGTCGAAATATTCGACTAGCACGAAAGGATCCGAGGTGTAGTTTTCATCCGTCGACAGCACGTTCAGATCGTTATTGCGCAAGGCGTAGACCGCCACCGGACGGGGGGCGACCGTGGCGAAGCGCTGTGACGGAGCAATCAGCGCGTGTTCCTCGTTGGGGTTGTAACCCGCGAGGTTCGCATCAGGTTGATTGTAGACACGGATACCCACAAATCGCGACGGGTCGTAGGTGAAGGCGTCATCAGGAAATGGTGGATCTGCGCTTGGGACGGCAGGTGCAACCAACTGCTGCGCTTCGGGATCAGTGCCTGAAGGCGCACTCTCTGATCCGAATTCGCTGGCGATAACGATACGAGGAGCGGTGACAGCATCAGGCCAACGCACATCGTAGAAGACCGCCTGGTGCGGCCAGTTGATCAAATCACGAGTGGTGTACCAGACGACGACGAAGTCGTCCTCTTCCTCACCGGAGAACGTCTGGTTGACCGGAAAAATAGGACCGGTGAAAGAATCGCGGTCGTGCAGATTAACGTTGTAACGCGAGCGTTCGTAGAACATATAGCCCGTCTCGAGGCCTGCCTCATCAAACGTGCTGGTCACACGTTCACCCACCAGAGCTCTCGAATCTTCGCTGTCGTCATCCCAGAGTTTGGTGTCGATGACCCGCACCCGGAGAGCACCCGGTTCAGGGGCTCCGCCGGACTCGCTGAAGTACTGATAGACGATCACCGTCTTGCCACGCAAGGTCGCGGAGAACGACTCATCATCTTGGTTGACGACCCCATCCCCAGTGGTATACGCGGTCTTGACGAACTCGTAGTCGTCCTCGGCTGGATCGATCGGGACGGGTGGTGTGAGCGCGATGTGCGGGTAGACCACACCTGAGCCGGATGGGAACTTGATCGTCACGTCGACCGTCACCTTCGAAGTGCTGCCAGTGCGTTCCCATTGGGTGCGGATGGTTCCCGGACGCACTGGGAACAACGTGCCTGAAAAGGCGTCCCACTCATACATATCTTCAATCGACGAACCAAATGGTCCATCGATCAGTTCAACGATCGGCTGGACATCTCGCTTGATCGAATTTCTTACGAAAAAGTTGTCCACAGTATCCAATTGCACACCGCTACCGATGGAGACGTCCTCATAAAAGATCGGCTCTCCATAATCCCAAGTCACACTGATCGGTTCCACCAAATCTGAAATAAAGCGCCCACGATAATCGACGCCATCGAGGAGATACTGATCCAAGTCATCTAGGTCACCACCACCTGAATCGAATGCATTGCCGACACTCGTCAACCAGCCGCCGAGCGTCAGATCACCCAGTGAATTCTGGTATCGCGACAGGACGTAAATCTCCGCGTGCTCGTCAAAATAAAGCGTCTCTGACCCACCACGATCGGCCACGGTCTGAACGAGTGGTTGCGGAAACGCCAAGGCGGGGTCGGCAGCCGTTTTGACATGCACCAGCGGAAGGGCTGCCGAGTTTGGTCCAGTGGTGATCATCTGGACACCGATCTGCTTTCGCCAGCTCCACGTCACCACAGCCGGCCCACTCATAGGGAAAGGGTTGAGTTTGCGATCAGCCTCCGTTTCATCCACATTCAGATAGCTATGGACTTCCGAATTCTGGCCGTTATCGGAAGCGGCACCCGTCGCGTCAAAACCACCAACGACGAAGCGGATCCGTCCTCCGTTCGTTGTGAAACCTCCAACCGCCGCATCAATCTGAGGAGCGACTTCATCGTTCTCTAAGTACCAGTGTTTTTGCACCGGAGGATCGGGGTTACCGTTGGCGATAGACTCGAGGCGCGATCCGTCTGCGCCGAGGGTGTCCCCGAGATCCGAAACGATCTCAAGCGCGAAATCGGTCTCCCACAAGAACTCGATCTTCGTATCGCGATCGATCACAAAAGTATAGCTCTGCTTTCCTGTCGTCGTCGCAGTGTCATCGATGATGTAACCGATCGAGCGGCGACGGACTACGGCATCATTCCTGATGCTTTCTTGCGTGGGGTTACGAATCGACACGAATTCTCCGCCCGTCTCCTCCTGGTAGACCACCGGGTCGGTCGCCACAGTGAGCTCCACCCCCTCTAAAAACATCGCACTCTGTGGGGTATCCGGCGTTCCGGAAAACGGCCGCACATGAATGCCAGAATCGCCGAAGGCCGAACCCACGCTCAGATTGACTCGCCGGCTGACCGTCATGTCTGGCTCGAAAACGGCGATCACACCCGCCGGGCCAGCTATGGATTTTTCCTCGTCCCCCTCACCAAATCGGATTTCTCCCGAAGCTACATCCATTCCGGCAAACAATCGTCCCAGGCCAGGGTGCCACAACAAGGTGTGTAGATCATTCACCTGCGAGGAAGAGAAACCACCTCCGAATACAGGTACCTGTTTTGGAATCCAGACGTCGGCAAAGGCCATTGCCGAATCGAGACGGGCAACAAAGCGGCTGTCCAAGGATGCAGAGACCTCGAGGAACTCACTCGGGCTACCGCCGGCCCGACCAGCAGAAAGAAAACGGGAAGCCCCCGAGTCGAATCGACCGCTAACATACGCATTGCCGTCGTCGTCAGCCGCGATCCCGAGTCCAGCGATGAGATCGCTGCTACTCCCTGAGAGAATGCTGGCAAGCGACGGTCGGTCAGCAGGCTCACTACTGTGAAAGACCCAGGCGCTGGTAGGTGCCTCGAATTCAGGATCGATCCTGACCACCTCACACTCGGCGTCTGGCGTACGATCAACGGTGCTGATTTTGACCGTCCGATCTCCCTGGACGACTCCGGTCGAGTAGACCCAGCCGTCCGCGAAGGTCACATCCGTGTAGACGCCCTTGAGATCATCCGGAGAATAGACTTTCAGGGGATTCAGATTCGCAGAAAACTTGAGGATATAAGGAGATCCGGGATTCGGCGTCCCGGACTGCGGCGATTTCAAAACCTTGTATTCGGTAGCAGCTTCACTTGTCTTTTTGATCTCCAGCTTGGCATCCTCCGGACCTCCGGAGTCATACATCAAGAAGTCGAAAGTGTGACTACCCGCGGCAAAAGTTTGGTTTTTAAACTCTTCTGCATTCAAACCATCGTAATCTGCCACTCTGGCACCCTCTGTCACCACGGCACCATTGACCTTAAACCGAACACCGTTGTCGACCTCGACGCGGAAATCGTAGTCACCAGCTTCTTCAATATCGAAACTTCCGGTCACCCGCATCGCAAGCTGAGGCAGGACGCCGAGGTGAGGCGGGACGCTGGTATCCGGTGTTTTGACGCTCGTCACCGAATCTCGAATCGGATTGTACCAATAGCCGTAGATGGGATCGAACGGATTCGGGAAACCTAAGAAAGTGTCGTAAGCCAGGAGCACCTTACCTGGGCTTTTCGCGCCGGTTGCCAGCTCAGCGACGTCAATATATGATCGGTCGGCAATGATCGAGTTCGTCACACGACGCCAAGCTCCGAGCTCGCCCTCAGTGACAGTGCCCTCACTGAAGCGACCAGCCACGTAAACATTCCCAGCGTCGTCGATCGTCAAGGCGTTTGCCATGTCCGCGTAGTTTGTTCCCGCAAACCCGAATCCACCAAACTCGATCGAGGTGCCACCGAGGTCATCGGCGGGTAGCCCGGTCACCTGCATCCGGGTGGGACCCTCCCCGCAGACGTAGACGACAGGATTGAGCGATCCATCGGAACGCCGGCCCGACGTGAAAGCGATATCCTTGCCCCAGAATCCGATATCCCCCTCCTCCACACCGCCCGGTGGATCAGTCCCGTCGAGAGTGTATGCGCGGACTTTCCATCCCGTTCTAAGGCCGCGGGTCGCAGTCCCCAGAACAAAGAGGCGATCCTCGAGATTCCCCCCACTGATGATCCGCCCATAGGCGACCGCCGAAGCTTCGTGGATGCCTGGAAAGGCAGTACTGCTACGGAGTAGCGTGCGCCCGTCCGCGGCGATCTTGGTGAGAACCACCTCGCCGACCTGATTGCCGACGTAGTAGACATTTCCCTGCCGATCAACCGCCGAGTCTACGAACGCGACGCTATCGACACCCTCGACGAATGGCTCCGCAGCCAGGCCTGGCAAAATCAAGACGACCCATGCAAGCGCAACCGCCACGAAATGGGGAATCAGGCTTCCCGCAGTTGATTTTCTGTTAAGCCGTAGTCGCATCATTTATTGAGAGTTCCCTCAGTTGAAATCCGGTAGACCGTGAAACGCCCTTTGGTAATCAGCCCGCGCGAACTGTCGGCGCCAAGCTTCTTGTGAAGTCCGAAAATCTCTTCAGTGTAGTCGCCGGAGAGCTGATTGGTACCATACCCCCCTGGATCGAGCGCATCCCCCGCGACCCCATCGACGGTCAGTGCAATCTCGCGCTCGATCGTTACCCCTTCCGCGTGGGCGGGATGGCGGCGGTGCCGGAATGGATTGGAGGGGTGGTGCTTGCCGAGGTAGATCTCGGCGTTCAGTGTTCCGCCTTTCAGAAAAGCGCCCCCGGCAGCGAACGGCAACTCATTGAGCGATGCCCGGTTGGCAAAACGGATGGCACTTTTGGTGCCGGTGGCGGCCAGAGCAGCGGAGACGGCCGCGGCTCGAACATCAGCTTCGTCCCGGCGGGGATCGGCGGCGGTGGCCACGGCAACCGTGACCGAATCACGAGCAGCACCAAGGGTCATCGCTGCCAAAGCGTCCAATTTGAGGAAGGTCTTGTAGTCTGCCGAGGTCGTCGCCTCGCTGCCTTGGGAAATGTCATGCTCTTCGGTCGACACGGCGGTGCGCAACGTGCCGACCAAGTCGCTCCCAGCACTAGCAGCAGCCGTAACCGCTCGTTCAAAAGCCAATTGTTCCAGCGGAGTCCCTGCCAATTGTGCCGCCAAGGCATCGTCGGCTGCATTCCTTGCTATCTCGGCAACGATATCCGCAACGGCCTGATCCGTCGCTGGATCTCCAAATTCAAACACGGCAGAGGCATAGCGACGGCCGGGTCCCGGAAACGCCGCGTAGAGCGCCGGATCCGTCAGCAGTACGACATCGCCATCTGCGCCAGCGGGATCTGGGACGACGGCGACACTTTTCAACAGCCGTGCTTGCCCTGCGTCATCGACGTGGATGATCAGTCGAATATTGGCGAGATCAGAGGTGGGGAGAGGAGTTTCCGGAGCTTCGGCTACCCGGCGGTTATCCTCGTCGATGGATACAACCACCTGATTGACCTTATCGAGCACCACCTCGCCAACCCAGAGGCCTGTCGACTCCGCAGCACCAATGTCTGCCCTTCCACATAACAGCGCTAGGGCACATAGCCCTAGACCACTCCCTTTACACAAAAGACACCACGCTCGGGCTTGCAGATCGTTTTTAGTCATCATGTTATTTAGTGAGCGCCAAAACGGGAATCGTCTGCAGCACGCCGCTGTCACTGCGCAATTCAACAACACCCGCCGCTCCGCCAGTTCCGGCAGGAGCAGACCCATCCGACCGCAATTCCAAATCGAGCCCGATCGCCTTCCCCGGCTCTAGAACAGGTAGCTTTAGGACATCGCCTATCGGAACTCGAACCGTCTGCAATCCGGTGTCAGTCAGAACGAACATCTTAACCGACAAGGGAACGGCCGCGAGGCCACTAAGTTGAACCTCCGCCGGATCAAGGCCGTGGTTCGTAATCGTGAGACGGACGTTTCCTCCCGAACTGCCAAACACGATTCCGGCACTCTTGGACGTTCGGCAACTCACTGGCCCCTGGTAACCAGACGTTCCCTTGCAATAAACCCAGTAGGCCTCGCCGCGACGCACCGTCGTCGAAAGCGGGTTGGTCACTTTCGACCACCGGTCACCCTGCAGCCGGTAAATCTCCAGTCCCTGATGGGCTTTCGACCCGCCAAAATACTGTGCAAACGTGGGCAGTGCATCTGGATCGATCGAGAATCCAACGAGATTGAAGGCATCCGCGACCCAGCGGATTTCAGGAGTTTCCGCCGTGCCGTGAATAATCAGCTGCGAGGCTTCCCGGCTGTGGACTAGGTACGCCTGGTTGGCGTGGACGGCATGCAGCGATGAAAGCACGGACTCCACTGTGTCAGGCGAATACCAAACTCTCCACGTGTCCTTTTGCCACGGCTCCTCAGCAGGATCCTTAATAAATTGGTCGGAGAATACAGGGCGGAGCAAGACGGCCACCCGATCGACATGCGTGTTCTCGAAAACCTTCCCAATCGCCGACTCGTCAGGCTCCACGGTCAAGTGGACGGAATTCCAGCCCTTCTTTAATTCGATCGTCTGTAAGCGTTCAAGCGGGCTACTGGCCGTCGCAAATCCTGCAATCGAGGCAAAAATGACCGCAATCAAGATGGTTACGTCAGACTTCAAAATCGCTCTCATAATTTTACTAGAAGGATGCAAGTCCCCGGCAAATGAACCGTGGGAAGACAGATTGAGTCAAAAGTAGAAGCTGGAAAGATGCCAACAGCGCCCTCGAACGTCTCACTTATATTTTTGTTGAACTACGTTTTTTCCACAATTGTTATCATTATTTGATACTCGATACAATGGAAATGATTCAAAAACTAAACATTAGCTAAGAGTTTGATTTTCATACTCAGCCTAGAAATATTCATAAAAACACGCCAGGAAACTGAAGGGCACCTCCGAAAACCTCATGCGGGCTGGAGCTTGATAAAATCCCCGCTGTCTTCGTTGCTAAAGCGCCCACTATCACCAGATAGCTTAGCGTTTATCGCCTCGACAGCGGGAATTTTCTCTGCGCCCCATTTCCACAGCAGGTTTCCGGAGGTGCCCTGAAGTCGGTAAAGCTCCGGCCCTAACAATGGAGAACGAAATCGCGGGATCATGAGAACCGACAACCTGTTCTCTGGGGCATGAGCCTCTCCATTGGTCACGATTGCGAGTAGGCGCTGGCGGCCTTCCGCGCGATCGAGAGTGTGAAATGGCGTGCCGCTGGTACGGCAAGGTAGTGCCCACTCCTCGTCGTGTGATTCGTAGAAGATAACAAAAATCCGGCGAAAAACTGAAGAAATGGTAGTGTCTCCACTCCTGCACCCGCCGAATCCATGATGTTGAATCCAAAGCTGTCCGTGCCTTCTCTCCTCACCTCTTTTCTCGCTGTTTCGTTTTTCTGCCTTCTCGCCGGCCCGTCTCGAGGCGCTATCGACAGCGAGTTGGAAGGCCAGATCGAGCACTACATTAAGTCGTTGCGTAGCAAGGGTATCATTCGTGGTGACGAGCGGACTGCTTGGCTAGTTTACGATTTCACCTCCGGGAAGAAGTTGGTCAGCATCAATGAAGATACGACGCTTCAGGCGGCGAGCATGATCAAGCCATTTCTCGCCCTAGCTTTTTTCCACCAGGTCAAAGCGGGCAAGATCATCTACGGCCAACAGAGCCGGCGTAATCTGGAGTTGATGATTCAAAAGAGTAACAACGACGCGACGAACTGGGTCATGCGACAGACCGGAGGGCCGGCTGCGACGCTCGCCTTGCTGAAACGGTCCTACCCATCATTGTGTCAGGGAATCAGCCTGGTAGAGTACATTCCAAAGAACGGTCGGACCTATCGCAACCAGGGATCAGCGGGAGATTATTCGCGGTTTCTAAACGCTCTGTGGAAAGGGCAACTGCCTCAATCGAAAGAGATTCTCCGCTTAATGGCTCTGCCGGGGAACGACCGCCTCTACACGCGGGTGAAGCGGATCCCTGTTGGCACCAAGGTTTTCAACAAAACCGGAAGCACGGCGATGTGCTGCGGCGACATGGGGATCCTGGTCGCCAAGGGGAAAAACGGCCAATCTTATCCCTATGTGGTGATCGGTATCATCGAGAGTAAAAGACGCAATATCTCCTATGGACCTTGGATCTCGAAACGAGCCGACGTAATCCGTGAGGTGTCCAACCTCACTTACCTTTCGATCAAAAAGCGGCATTCGCTCTGATGCCCATCTGGTATCGTTTGGCGGCACTGGTGCGACATTTTTAACTGCAGTCGCATCGGCCTCATCTTTCCGACTGGCGAAATATTCCTCAGCGACGACCTCAACCTCGACAGTGATGGCGACGGCAGACCGACGCCAATGAGCTCCCGGCGATGAGCGACCCGCTCACTCCTAACAGCCGCCTGCACATCCCCCCATTGGCCGCGACTCAATACCTGATCGGGTGGACATCTTTCCCCGGGCTCGACTGACGATTCCATGATCGAGTAGGCTCATCACCTAGCGCGATCCGACAACTCTCCTAAGATGGGTTTTGGCGACTGACTTCGCTTGTCGTCTGTGATAGATTCCTCTGATGCGCCCCCCTACCACGAGAGTGTTGCTTGCACTTTTGGTGCTCGCCATTTCCACACAACGCTGCATCGCGTCCCCAGACAGCGTCGTAACATTTAATGAGCTGCACTACAATCCGGGTGCTGGCGACAGCGAGTGGATCGAGTTGCACAACCAAATGGCGGTGCGCATCGACCTCTCTGCGTGGGAGATCACCGGCGGGGTGAATTTCACGTTCCCCGCAGACACCATTGTCGAACCCGGCGCCTTTGTCCTCGTGGCCGCATCGCCAGCGCAGGTCGCGGCAGCGCTCGGACCGTGGACAGGCAGTTTAAACAACGGCGGTGAGCGGGTGCGATTACGCGGTCGCCACGGTCGCGTGATGGACGAACTCGATTACTCCGACTCGGGCGATTGGCCGGTCGGCGCGGATGGATCTGGTGCCACCTTGGCGAAAAAACATCCGGAGGCAGCAAGCCTCCCAGCCGCGAGTTGGCGGGCGAGCGCGCAGGATGGCGGCACCCCCGGCGCCCACAACTTCGCCTTCGGCGCCGGCGACACCATGGTCGCGGCAATCCCAGCGCACAGTGATTGGCGCTACGAGACATCTGGGACAGATCTCGGCAGCACCTGGCGCGAGGCGGGTTTCGACGACAGCTCGTGGGACATCGGGCCAGGTAATTTCGCCTCCAGCATCGTCAGAAACCCGAGTTTCGAGACCGATTCATTTACCAACAACCCCGGCACAATCTCTACCAACTCGCCGATCAGCGGCTGGCAATCGCTCGAAAATGGATCTCCAGGCGCGGAGGGTTTTATAGGGATCAACACGCCCGGCGGTGTCGAAGCTTTCTCCAACAACGGGCTCGTCCCCGATGGAGCTAACGTCGCATTTATCAGAGGTGGACCACGCTCGATCAAGCAGGATCTCACCGGCTTCGAGTCCGGTGGGCGCTACATTTTTCGGTATCGTGAAAACGGTC
>JBLHKE010000022.1:0-24730 GCA_047619485.1 Verrucomicrobiales bacterium
CGAGATCAAGGACAGGCTGGTAGCTCCAGCCGTCTGCAGATTGTTGGCGAGCTTCGACGACCTGAACTTGGAAAACATCATCGTCTCTTCCTTTCACGAACAAGCCGTGATCGAGGTTCGCGAACGCCTGCCCAAGGTGCCGATCGGGATCCTCGCCCACGACAAGCCCGAGGCGATCGCCCCGATGTTCGATCTGGCAGCGCAACTCAAAGCCTTCAGCGTCCACCCCCACATCAACTCCGTTTCGCAAGAGCTAGTCAAACAGGCGCACCGCTCCGGTTACCGAGTCCTCCCTTACACCGCACGCACTCAAGAGCAGTTGACCAAGCTCTTCGACTGCGGCGCCGATGGCTGCTTCGCTGACGATCCAAAATGGGCTCACGAGCTCGCTGAAAAACAGACCAAATCATGATCGCTCGCCTCATCATCATCTCCAATCTGTGTCTGCTAGTGATCTTGATATTCGCAATCGGGCGATCGAAACTGGTGGGTTCCCGCAAAGAAGTCCAACCTACTGAGCCACCACGGCAGCTCCTCAAGCAATCGACGAGGCCGAGCCAGGCTGAGATTCTCAGCGCCCTCCCAAAACCTCGACACGCGTCCACCGGCGACCGGTTGCAGCGAATGCAGAGCTTGCTCCGACAGATTGAAAACAGCGACCGTCCGGAGCTCAACAGAATTCAATCAGACCTGAACGCGGCGAGCCGCGCTGGGTATGACACCCAAATCGAACGCCAACTCGTCGACTACAAGCGTGGCCAATTAGGCGGCGACGATCCGACCCGCTGGAATTTCCCATCGGGCGACAGCGGCGTCTATGCCCGCGCCTTGATTCTCGAGGGATGGGCCAACACCCACCCGCGCGAGGCTCTCGCCTGGTGGCAGAATCTCGGCGCGGGCAATCGGCGCGACTCGCTACTCAAACCCCTAGTCCAAGGCTACCTGAGCGCTCAGGAAACGAGCTGGAGAGACTTGCTTCCCGTGATTAGCAGGGAAGAACTCGCTCAGTTCGTTGGCGTGTTCTTGGATTCGGCGATCGATCATGAAGATTCAGAATTACTCATCCAGTCGCTCGACGAAGAATTATCCGGCATCGATTCAGCAAAACGCAGACGCCTAGCCGTGACGATCAACGATCACCTCTGCGCCCAAGGCGACTACGATTCGCTCAAGGAATGGTACACGATCCGGATGAAAGAAGAGAGCCCATGGGACTTCACCGGTGATCGCTACAACGAACTGGTGCGAGCGATCGGAGCCAAGGGCGGCGCACGCGCCCTCGAGTGGTTACCGCCGGGCGAACTGATGCGCGCGGCACGCAGCTGGGTAAAGACCGATCTATTCGCAGCCGGAAAGTGGTTAGAGGGATCACCCCGCAACGATGGCGCAGATCAGGTCGCGTTCTACCTCGCCATCGACAATGTCACCGCCAACATAGATGCCTCGCGCGAATGGGCCAGCTTCATCACCGATGAGCAGATGGCCGAGACGATCGATGCGATCATCTCCGGATACGAAGAGAGGTAAGCAACATTCCGCCGAGCGTGTGGAGAAGCACCATCAAGCCCAGCCCGGAAGAGTCAGCTCAAACTCCGGAATCCGTGCAAAGACACGTCGCCCGGCATCAGTCTCGCCAAAGAACGCCCCTTCGGCGATACTACTATGACTGATCACATGGTAGCTGTTGTAGGTGAAATCCCCCCCGCCCGACTCGAGCCGCGGGGTCTGGCTCACCACCCCGTCGCCCTCGACCACGAGAATCTCATCGTTCTCTTGCCGGATGACCCATTTTCTACCGCGGATCGTGACAGGCTCGTCACCATCGTTCACAATCGAGATGAAGTAGACGAAAGGGTGAGGCCGATCCTCCGGCGCGTCGAGGCTCGGCATGTAGATGACGTCATCGACCGTGACACGGAGATCGGTAAGTTCTTCAAAGGGATCAGACACAAATACAACTAAGTTCTTGGACTCCTGCTGTCGAAGGGTAATTTCTCCGCATGCCAAGCTCTCCACCAATCGCTCTCAGCATCGCCGGCTCGGACTGTTCCGCAGGCGCGGGCATCCAGGCCGATCTCAAATCGTTCTCGGCACATGGCGTCTTCGGCCTGACCGCGATCACCTGCGTCGTCGCCGAAGTCCCCGGAAAAGTCGGTAGCATCGTCGCCATCCCACCCGCCGTGCTGGCTGAACAACTCACACTCCTCGGTGACTCTTTTCCGATCGGCGCGATCAAGACCGGGATGCTCTATTCCAGCGAGCATGTAAGGGTCGTGATCGCCTGGCTCAACGGACTCGCGAACCGCCCCCCGCTGGTGATCGACCCGGTGATGATCGCGACCTCCGGTGACTCGCTACTGAAAGACGACGCACTCGAAGTCTACACCAAAGAACTCCTGCCGATGGCGGCGCTGATCACTCCCAATCTGGACGAAGCCAAGGCCCTCGCTGGCGCCGAGATCACCTCCCACAGCGAACTCGAAGAGGTAGCCAAAGCGCTCGCAAGCACGTTCAATACGAACGTTTTGGCAAAAGGTGGCCACCTCGGTGGCACCACCGCCATCGACATCCTCGCGACCCCAGATGGTCAATCGGAGTCGCTGGGAGCACCATTTGTAGCGGATGTCAGCACCCACGGCACTGGCTGCACCTACTCGGCTGCGATCGCCGCCCGACTAGCTAGCGGTGATGAACTAAAGGAAGCCGTCACCGCGGCAAAACGCTTTGTCACAGCGGCTATCAGTGATTACTTTCGGTGGCAGGACATCGATGCCCTCAACCATTTCCAGCAAGACTAGCCACATGCGTAAACTGATCTCTACCCTCCTAGCTTCCGCATCCTGCTGTGTCGCGCTTGCCCAAGACGAAGCGGTTTTCCCGCGCAGCGAGTACGAACTGGTCGACTCGTTGGAACAGAACAACCTGCAAGAGGCCATCCGCATCCTACTCAAGAGCTACATCAAGCGGGACAACCTCGACTCGCTAGAACTCAATCGTGCCGCGATGCACGGCCTTCTCGATCGCAGCGGTTTTGGCGTTACGCTGATCGATCGCAAAGCCGAGGACGACGCAGCCGCACAGTCCCATCAGCTGGTCGCCGAGTCATTGACTAAGACTGTCGCCTACCTGCGCCCAGGGACATTTTCCGTCGGCGAATTTAGTAAGATAGGTAAGAAACTTGATGAGTTCTCCAAATCGGGTGTGGAGAGCTTAATCCTAGATCTCAGAGTGCCAGCCAAGGCGGCGACCTTCCAGGACGCGGCGCGGTTCCTGAACCACTTCTGCCCGCCGAGCGAATTACTTTTTAAACTCCAGAAACCCGGTGAGCAACGCCCATCGCTATTCCTCAGCAAACCCGCGACTGCGTGGGAGGGAGGGTTGATCTTGCTGATCGACCAACAGACGTCGCCAGCCGGCGAAGCGATCGCTGAAGTCCTCAGACGCCAGCGCGCCCCCATCATCATTGGCACCGCGACGCCGGGCAAAACCGTGGAGTATGAGAAAGTCATCATCGCCGAGGAGGCCTACCTGCGTTTTGCCGTCGCTGAACTCATCTTCGCCGACGGCTCGTCAATTTTCCGCAAAGGCGTGCAGCCTGATCTGGATTCGAGTTTCGAAGTTGCCGACAAAGCCTACGTCTTCGATGCGAGCCAGACCGATGGGATGCGACCATTCCTGTATTCAAAACAACAGCCGCGCCACAATGAGGCGGCACTAGTCGCGGGGACGAATCCTGAACTAGATTACGCCATCGCCAAGAGCGCCGGGCGAGACACTGGTTACGACACCCAGCCGATCCACGATCGTGTGGTGCAGGCGGCCTTAGACTACTTAATCACAGCAGAAATTCAGGGATCGAACGAAGGTTGAGAGAGTCGCAACCCTGCATTGCAACTGCCTCCATCGTGGCTATTTTGCAAGATGCGCTCTCTATTCCTACTGTTATTTTCCATCCCGCTTATCGGGGTTGCCGGACCAGTGCGTGATCATCGGTTGGTTGCCGAATTGGTACCCGAAACAGACGCCATCGTAGCGGGTGAAATCCTGACCGTATGCCTCAACATCAAACACGATCCACACTGGCATACCTACTGGAAAAACCCAGGCCTCGCCGGCGTGCCGACGAAACTCGACTGGGATTTGCCAGAAGGATTCGAGGCCGGACCGATCCAATGGGCGCGTCCACAGCGTGTCAAGATGGCCATCTACAATACCTTTGGCTACGAGGATGAAGTCACGTTGTTGATCGATATCAAGACGCCGAAAGATCTGCAGCCCGGGAGCGAGGTCGAGTTCAAAACGAAAACCACCTGGATGATGTGTGCAGATGCCTGCCATCCATCGAGTGCAAAATTATCGCTCAGAATGCCCGTCGCGAGCAAGGCGAACCCGCATCCGAAAGGCACGGCACTCGCGAACGAGACGCGCAAGACCATGCCCGTCGAAAACAAAATTTGGGATGCGCAAGCAATCATGGGTGAAACCACCGCAACCCTGAGGCTGACGCGGCGTGGAGGGGTGAAGGCCGAGGACGCCGACGTAAAAGAACTCTACCTCTTCTCTGACAACAACCTCATCGATTCTCACCCAGAACAGATCGTCACCAACGAGGGCGATGGCACCTACACAATGGTGCTGCCACTTGCCGAGTTCCGACCGAAAGACGCGCAGGCGGTCACCGGCGTGCTGGTCTACAAACGCAAGGCGGACGGCCAATCAGAGGCGCTGCTGATCAAGGCCAAACTTTCCCCACAAAAGAAGCAATGAAACAACAAATATCCATCGGCCTACTCATCAGCATGCTGCTGCTCCCCGCGTCCGTGAATGCGGCAGAGCCACCAGAAGTCCCGCTCTGGCCAGCAGGCGCCCCGGGAGCACCCAAGCCAGAGAAGCCTGAGGAATCCACCAATCGCGACGGCATCCTCATCGTCGGAAAGATCCAACAACCCACGATCCGCACCTACCTACCGCCGAAAGATAAAGCGACCGGAGCGGCGGTCGTCATCCTGCCCGGCGGAGGGTATTCCATCGTCGCGATGGGACACGAGGGCTACGACGTCGCCAAGTGGCTCAACTCGATCGGGGTCGCCGCTGTCGTCGTGAAGTACCGGGTGTCGAACGATCCGTCTTACGGCTACCAGCACCCGGTGCCACTGCTCGATGCCCAGCGCGCCATCCGCCTGACCCGCAGCAAGTCGGAGGAATGGGGCATAGATCCCGAACGCATCGGCGTGCTAGGATTTTCCGCAGGCGGCCACCTCGCCTCGACCTGTGGAACCCTGTTCGATCGAAACCTCATGGTGCGCGACCGCGATGCGATCGACCGTCTCTCGAGCCGCCCGAACTTCATGGTGTTGGTGTACCCGGTCATCTCCACCACCAAGCCGTTCGGCCACAGCGGTTCGAAGAATAACCTGCTCGGCGCTGAGCCCGATCCGGATGTGGTGCGGCTGTTGTCCTCCGAGCTCAACGTCACGGACAAGACCCCACCAACCTTCCTAGTCCACGCCCACAACGACCCGGTCGCCTCGGAGAACAGCGTTTATTTCTACCTCGCCTTAAAAAACAGCAAAGTCCCGGCCGAGATGCACCTCTATGAGACCGGTGGCCACGGGTTTGGACTCGGTCGCAGTGGCGATCTCGTCTCGACCTGGCCACAGCGCTGCGAAGATTGGATGCGCGCGCGAGGTCTGCTGGACAAGCCCGAGCCAAAGCCTGACAAACCAGAAGCAAAATAGGATCCTAACATGACTCTAAACGGCACTCTCATCGGCATGATCCATGTCGGAGCACTCCCCGGCACTCCACTCAACGCGCTCCCGATTGGCGAGATCATCGACCTGGCTCGCGACGAGGCCATCACCTATCGCGACTGCGGTATCGACGCGATCATGATCGAGAACATGCACGATCGCCCCTACATCAAAGGCGGCGTCGGGCCAGAGATAACCGCCGCAATGACGGCGATCGCCTATGAGGTAAAGGCCGCTAGCGACCTGCCTTGCGGCATCCAGATCCTCGCCGCGGCGAACTGTGAGGCGCTGGCGGTCGCGCACGCGACTGGCCTTGAGTTCATCCGTGCCGAGGGATTCGTATTCGGCCACCTCGCCGACGAGGGTTTGATCGAAAGTGACGCTGGCGAGCTACTACGATTCCGCCATCAGATCGGCGCCGAGAACGTGCAGATCCTAACTGACATCAAAAAGAAGCACAGCTCCCACGCGATCACCGCAGACCTGGACGTCGGGGAGACCGCCAAGGCGGCTGCTTATTTTCTCAGTGACGGATTGATCCTCACAGGCAAACACACCGGTGAAGAACCGAATATCGCCGACTTCGAAGCTGCCCGCGAGAACGCTCCCGAGCTGCCGTTGATCGCCGGTTCGGGGATCACTCCAGAGAACTGCAACACCTACCTAGGTCTCGCCGACGCCCTGATCGTCGGATCGTCGCTCAAGTTAGAGGGCAACTGGCAGTACCCGGTCGACCCGCGCCGGGTCGAGGCGCTAGTGAGTGCAGCGAAAAATTAAGCTTCAGGGCACCTCCGGAAACCTGCTGTGGAAATGGGGCGCAGAGAAAATTCCCGCTGGCGAGGCGATAAACGCTAAGCTATCTGGTGATAGTGGGCGCTTTAGCAACGAAGACAGCGGGGATTTTATCAAGCTCCAGCCCGCATGAGGTTTTCGGAGGTGCCCTTCAATGCCTTGTAGCGTAGGAATCCAGACAATCCGGGCTTACAACCGCCGCGGCACATTCACCACATCGCCCTCACGCAGCCGACTAGTCGCCGGGTTGGTGACGATCTTCCGCCGCCCCTCAGAAGTGAGACCGATGGAACCGGCATTGGCACGCTCGTCGGCACCACCGGCCGCCTCGATGGCGTCTTCGACACTCAAGCCAGGATAGAAGGTCACCGGGCCGGATCGGTTCACATGCCCGCTAACGTGCACCACAGCACGGCGATCAAGCGCCTTGATGTGGACACGCGGACCGCTGAGATGATTCTGGCCGCTCTTGCGTGCGAGGAACTCGATTTTCTTCGCCGCCGCAACCGGTTGCATGCCGGTCACTGAAATCTCACCAACACCTGGCACTAGCACATTGCCAGCAGCATCGACCTCAAGGTCTGCAGTCATAATTGACTTGCCACCTTCAAAAACCTCTAGGTTCAACACACTCCCAGCTTGAAACCGGTAGTCACCGAGGCTTTTGGAACTTCCCCGACGCAAACCTCTAGGGTCATCGGGATCGCCGCCGCGAAACAGACCACACGAATTGAAGCACAGGCCGAAAAGAAGAGCAACGAACAAGCAAAGGCAGGCACGCGCCGGTGAAAAACTTTGAACCGTTTTCATAGGAAAGAAGGGTCTGGCGAGCCTAGGCAATGAATCCGACCAAATCAAGCCTCGTCCACCTCCGGGCGCGGGTCGCGCGACAGCAGCTCCGAGAGAGCTTGCGCCGGCGGCTTGTCGTCGTGGATAACCCGATAGGCCTGCTCGATGATCGGCGCCTCGATGCCGAGCTTCTTGACGCACTCGTAGAGGCTCACCGAGTTGGCAACCCCCTCGGCGACCATGTTCATCTCGGACTCGACTTTTTCCAAGCTCATCCCCTCGCCAAGCAACCTGCCGACGCGGTTGTTGCGGCTGTGCGTGCTGTAACAGGTCACGATCAGATCCCCCACCCCGCTCAGTCCCTGGAAAGTCTCCTGCTTGCCGCCGGTCGCCTTGCCGATGCGAACCATCTCAGCCAACCCGCGCGTCACCAGCGCCGCCTTGGCATTGTCCCCCAGCCCGAGCCCGTCACAGATGCCTGCAGCGATCGCAAAAACATTTTTCACCGCACTTCCGATCTCGATACCAGCAACGTCGTCACTGGTGTAGGTGCGGAACCACGGCAGCGTGAACACTTCCTGGAGACGCACCGCCACATCGCCGTCCTCGCAGCCGATGACGGCCGCGGTCGCTAACTCCCGGGCGACCTCTTCGGCATGGTTCGGACCGGACAGAACCGCGCACGGACTGTCGGGGAGCGCCTCGCCGATCACCTCGCTCATGCGCAAGCCGGTGTTGCGTTCGATCCCCTTGGTGCAGTTGACCAAGATGGTGCCCGGCGCCACTCCGATCGCGGCAACCTGCTCGGCCATCGAGCGCATGGCTCCAGAAGGGACAACGAATAAAATCAGCCCACAACCGGCGATCGAGGTGGCTAAGTCGGCGCTCGCCACCAGCGATTCGGGCAATGCGACTCCGGGCAGGTAGCGAGCATTCTCATGCTCGGCATTGATCGCGTCGACCGCTGAACGATCGCGCGCCCACAGCGTCACATCGATGCCGCGCTTGGCGATGGTGGCTGCTAGTGCGGTTCCCCAACTACCGCCTCCGATGACACAGGCTTTTTCTATCATGATTGTTTGGTCTTTTTTACCATTCGGCTCTCAGTGCCAGCACGCAGCCTGGCGATGTTAGCGCGGTGTCGCCAGATGCCTAACACTGCGACCAAAACACCGAGCACGATCAACGGAAGTTCATGTCGCCCCCGCATTGCCCCCTGGATGAAGAGCGCGATGGGAACCGTCAGTGCCGCAAAGATCGAGGCTAGGGAAACGTAGCGTTTCGCGTAGAAGAGGATCGCCCAGACGACCGCCGCTGCAAGCACGGCCCAAGGCATCAGTGCCAGAAGTGCGCCACCCGAGGTCGCAACCCCCTTGCCCCCCTTGAATTTGAGCCAGAACGGGTGGTTGTGACCGAGGATCGTAGCGAGAGCGATGAGGACGCTGATGATCGAAATCAACTGGACGGAGGCATCTCCGAGGATGCCGGTAGCAAGTTTCTGTCCGATAAGAACAGGCACGAGACCTTTTAGCACATCGAGCACAAAAACGAAGATTCCCTCCTTTTTGCCAACGATACGCAGGACGTTGGTCGCACCGATGTTGCCACTCCCGTGATTGCGGATATCGAGCCCCTTGGACTTCCCCATGAGGAAGCCGAACGGGGTGGCCCCTATCACGTAGGCAGCGAGGATTAGGAGGGTGAGTTGGAGACTAATCATGGGTAACACGGAGTGGCACTCCGTGGTTGTCTGCTCATGTAAGTTTGATTTGCTCGCGGGGAATGCGGCATCGGAATCGACTGGTGATTAGAAAACCGGGGAACAACGGCTGGGATCCACGGAGAACAACTCCGTGCTACGTTCATCGCTTCACCCCCAAGGCGTCTTCGATTTCGCCCAGCGGTAAGCAGTTCACAACATCCTTGCGCGTCAACCACCCCTTGCGCGCCTGGAGCACACCGAAGTGCAAAAATTGTAGGCCAGCGGTGTTGTGTGCGTCTGGATTGATCGAACACTTCACCCCTTTCTCCTTCGCCAGCTTCCACCAGCGCCAGTCCATGTCGAGCCGCCACGGGTTGGCGTTGAGTTCGATGATGGTGTCGTTGGCGGCCGCCGCATCAATGATCTTCGGCACGTTGAGCGCGTACGGGTCACGCTTCAGCAGCAGTCGGCCAGTGAGGTGTCCTAACATCGTCACATTCGGGTTTTCGATTGCCCGTATGAGGCGTTTCGTCATGTCCTCTTCAGATAGCGTGAAGGAACTATGCACCGAGGCGACAACGTAGTCGAGCTGCTCCAAAATTTCGTCTTCGAAGTCCAAGCTACCATCCTTCAAAATGTCACACTCGGTGCCAGCGAACAGCTTGAAGTCGTCGCCGAACTCCTGGTTGAGCGAATCGATCTCGTCGAGCTGCTCCAGCAGGCGATCCTCATCGAGCCCGTTGGCTTGGAAGGAACTCTTGCTGTGATCGGCGATCCCCAGATACTGGAGCCCGAGTTCTTGAGCCGCAGCCGCCATCTCCCCGAGCGTGTTCTTGCCGTCGCTCGCCTTGGTGTGGTTGTGAAACGTTCCGCGCAGGTTCTCGGTCTCGATCAGCTTTGGCAGGCGCCCCTCCTCTGCCGCTTCGATCTCCCCCGAGTTCTCGCGCAGCGCTGGAGGGACAAAATCGAGATCGAGGGCACGATAGATATCGGCCTCCTCGTTGAACTCTTTCACACTGAGAGGTTTCGCCACTTTTTTACCATCCTCAACCGGAGCCAAGCGGTACTCGTTCAAGGTGTAGCCTCGCTTCAGCGCACGCGAGCGCATCGCTACATTGTGCTCTTTGCTGCCAGTGAAATAGGCAATCGCGAACGGGAATTCGGCACCCGTCACCGCACGCAGGTCACACTGCACGCCCGACTCGAGGAACACACTCGACTTGGTCGCCCCGTGGACGGTCACTCCAGCCACCTCTGGCATGTTGACAAAGGCCTCCATCACTCCAGCCGGTTGATTGGTCGCGACGATGAAATCCAAGTCGTGCAAGATCTCCTTGCCGCGGCGGAAACTGCCAGCCGTGCTCGCCTGAGTGACCTCTGGAAGCGACTTGAGCAGTTCGAGAATCTCTTCTGCTGCCTTCGCCACGCTACCGAGGCGGAACAGGCTCGCGTTCGATTCGCGAAACTCTAACGCTGCCAGAATTTTCTCCACTGACTTCGCACCGAAGCCGGCCAGTTTCGTGACCTCCCCCGACTCGCAGACGCGCTTCAGGTCGGCGAGATTGCCGACGCCTAGTGCATCGTGCAGCGCCTTCACTTTCTTTGCGCCGAGCCCCTGGACCTCGAACAACTCGAGAATCCCCTCCGGGAACTCCGAGCGCAGGTTCTCGTAGTAATCGAGCTTGCCGGTCGAAACCAGTTCGTGAATCTTCTGCGCGAGCGCATCTCCGATCCCCTTGATGCCTTTCAAGTCATTGTCGCGGGCAAGCTGGACGAAATCGCCAGAAAACCCGGTGACGATCTCGGCGCCATTGCGATAGGCGCGCGTCTTAAAATGGTTCTCGCCCTTAAGCTCGAGGAACGTGGCGATGTTCTCGAGAACCTCTGCAATATTTTCTAGTGTCATGAGAATCTAACAGCAACCCTGTCCCCTATCGGTTCCAGCCATCTCGGCCGCCTGATCGCGTCGCCCGCGGCCGTAGGCCTCGAACACCAACCTGATCTGGTCGCGGATGCGGCGGAAGCACTCGCGCTGTTCCTCTTCGGTCCCCTCCGCGTCGGCAGGATCTTCGAAGCGCCAGCAATATTTATACTGCTGGCCGGGGAAGCTCGGACATTCCTCGTCAGCATTGCCGCACACCGTGATCACGGTCTCCACTGATTTGGTGATGAACTCTTCGAGGTGCTTTGAGGTGTAAGTTCCGGGATCGAGGGGCAGCCCGATTTCCGCCATCACATCGGACGCCAACGGATGGACATAGCCACTCGGCTTGGCACCGGCACTGGCAACTTCAAACACGTCGCCGGCCACCGAACGCAAAATCGCTTCAGCCATTTGTGAGCGGCATGAATTTCCGGTGCACAGCACGAGGACGAGAGGTTTATCTTCCATAGGCGGAGATTCGGGGGACATCGGCACAAGCTCAAGCGCTGAATCTTTTAAAATTATTCCCGTCGCGGTCAAATCGCTTGAACTGCCGCGCCGAGACAACGATACCTCACCGCATGACCGAATACATCCTCGCCGTCCTAAAAGGTGCCGCCATGGGCGCCGCGAACATCATTCCCGGTGTTTCGGGCGGCACGATCGCGTTCATCACTGGCATCTACGAGCGCCTGATCAACGCCATCAAGTCCTGTGGCCCGAAGGCAATCAAGCTGCTGTTTACCGGAAAATTCAAACAATTCGCCAAACACACTGATCTATTTTTCCTCTTATCGATCGGGCTCGGCGCGGGAGTGGCCATCATCGTCATGGCGCGTTTCCTCGAACCCGCATTCGAAAATCATCCAATCCCAACCTGGGCTTTCTTCTTCGGCCTCATCCTTGCCTCGATCTGGGGGGTCGGAAAGATGGTGGGACGCTGGGGGCCGGGAACGATTGTCGCTCTGCTGATCGGCCTCGCCATCGCGGTGGGACTTCTGTTCCTGCCACAAGGTTCCCGCAACGATAATCCTATCTTTCTGATCGTCTGCGGGGCTGCCGCAATCTCGAGCATGATCATTCCAGGCGTATCGGGTTCTTATGTCCTGTTGCTGCTCGGAAACTACGCGCTCGTGCTCGGCGCCATCGGCGATCGCGATCTGGGGATCCTGATCCCATTCGCGACCGGATGTGTGCTCGGACTACTACTGCTCTCGCACGTCCTCTCATGGATTTTCAAACATCATCACGACATCGCGGTTGCCTTGATCACCGGATTTATCGTCGGCTCGCTCGTTTTGATCTGGCCTTGGAAGGAAACCGTCTACAAGCAAGATTCGGCAGGCGCCTACATCGTGAAAACCGAAGATCGAAAGTTTGTCCCGCGCCCTGGCACTTTCGAGGAAGTGAAAAAATCGACAGCCGAAGACGAAGAGATGGTAGAGATCGGCTACGCCAACTGGCATGCGCCCAAGATGGGTGAGAAATCGACGATGCCCGCGATCCTACTAGCGCTGTTCGGCGCCTTTCTGGTATTCTTGATTGATTGGCTCGGGGCGAAATTTGGCCGCACGAAGAAAAGTGGAGCTTAGGGCTTGTCAGTAAATAACCCCTTAGCCGTCGTGTTCGTGGTCGTCGTGATCGCTGAATTTCGGCGCCGACTGATCGTAGTAGACGTGGTCTGGAGCGATCGCCCCGCCGGAGATGATGAAGGTCATCGCCTCGTCGAGGTCCCAGTCGGTCGACGTTAGCTTCTCGACGGGCACCACTTCCAAGAAGCCAGAGGTGGGGTTCGGCGTCGTCGGGACGTAGACCGCAGCCAGTTCGCGTCCGGTCACGGCGTCGTTGAAGGTGCGTGTCACCAGCCCGACCGTCTTCATCTCCTCGGACGGGAAATTGATCAGCACCACCCGCTGCACATCGCTGCCGGGTTTTTCTTGGAGCACGACGATGAGTTTTTTCACCGCACCGTAGACCGTCTTGACGAAGGGAATCTGTTCGATGACCCGTTCGAAGAACAAGATCACACGGCGCCCGATCACGTGGCGCGCGACCACCCCGAGTCCGTAGAGCACCGCCAGCACGAGGATCACCGCGACCACCGATTGGAAAATCTGCACGTTGAGCAAATCCGCCAGACCCGGCATCATCGGACCGAGCCGATCCGCAAAAAACTGCACCAGCGGGTTACCGATTCGGGAAAGGGTACGGAACAGGAACGCCAAGACGATCCAAGTGAACCACAGCGGGATCACCGTTACCAGACCCGTCAGAATGTAACGCCGGCGGGTCGGCTTCTTCGGTTTACGTTTTCTCCGGATCGGTGGGGCTGGGGTCGCGGTTTCAGACATTGGATCGCTGACATCTAACCTCACTTGCGCAATTGGTCTAGTCGCTGGTTACTTCGAAGCTCGGTTGGAACGCAGCACCCGCTTATTGCTAACCGAGCTTCGCAAGAATCGCGTCGCCCATCCCCGTCGTCCCAACTTTCGTTGTCCCAGCTTCGCCCGTGTAGATGTCACCGGTGCGGACACCTTCATCGATCACCGCCCGTACCGCCGACTCAATCAAGCTCGCCTCTTTCTCGAGACCAAAGGAATAGCGCAACATCATCGCTGCCGAGAGAATCTGCGCAATCGGATTGGCGATTCCCTGGCCGGCGATATCGGGAGCCGAACCGCCACTCGGCTCGTACATCCCGTAATAAAGTCCCCCACCCTTGCTCTCTCCGAGGCTAGCGCTCGCAAGCATCCCGAGCGAGCCGGCGATCATCGCCATCTCATCGCTGAGGATGTCTCCAAACAAATTCGGAGCGAGAACGACATCGAAGCCCTTCGGGTTGCGGATCAACTGCATCGCCGCGTTGTCGACATACAAGTGGCTGAGTTCGACTTCTGGGTAATTTTTAGCCACGGCCTCCACCGTCTCGCGCCAGAGGATTCCGTTCTGGAGGACGTTCGCCTTATCGATCGAAGTGAGCCGCTTGTCGCGCCCTGCAGCCGCCGTGAAGGCAACATGAGCGATGCGTTCGATCTCACTCTGCTTGTAGACCATCGTGTCGATCGCAACAGGCTCGTCGCCATCACGATTGATGCTTTTCGGCTCACCAAAATAGATCCCGCCCGTCAGCTCGCGAACACACAGGACATCGAAGCCCCCTGCGATGATCTCCTCTTTCACTGGCGATGCGTGTGTCAGCGACCCGAAGCAGACCGCCGGGCGCAGGTTCGCATACAGTCCGAAGTGTTTGCGCAGCGGCAATAGCGCCCCGCGCTCTGGCTGTTCTGTCGGTGGCAAGCTCTCCCACTTCGGTCCTCCGACCGAACCGAACAGAATCGCATCGGCCGCTTCACAGGCCTTCAGAGTAGCATCTGGCAAGGCCGATCCCTCCCCATCAATCGCGGCACCACCCACCAATTTCTCATCAAAGTTGAACCCGATGCCAGCATCCTCCGAAACCTTGTCAAGCACGCGCCGCGCCTCGATCATAACCTCTGGGCCAATGCCGTCGCCGGCCAATACTGCAATGTTGTAACTGGTGCTGCTCATAGTTCCGTTTCTAAAAGCCTCGCATCGGTCGCAAGGCAAGCGGTTTCTAGGTCGAGACCGCCGGCTCGGGCAGTTCTCGCACGATCTCGTCAACCCGGTAACCGAACCCGGTATTACCAAGCGTGGTGAGATCGAGCAGGCCACCGGTGCGACGGTAGAGCCCGGGATGGATCACCGCCTCGGGTGCCGACGCCTCGGGGTAATATTGCATCGCGTTGCTCTCGAGCCCCATCATCGTGTCGGCATGCGCCGCGAGGAGCACATGCGGCACCTGGGCGAGCATCGGATTCGTCAGGTCCTGCACCATCAAGTCCATTCCGTGCGCCCGGCTCCAGCACAGGCTGAGGATCGCACCGGTGAGCGTCTTGCACGTCTTGAGAGCCGTCCCAGTCCAGCCCAACTGACGCCCGAGACGAACAAATTTCCAATCGTGGGCGCTCTCGTCCATCAACAGCGTACAACGTTGGCTGACCGAATGCACGTCGATCTGATTCGCCTCAAGATCATACGGAAACGGCTGCTCGACATAGAGGATGCGCGCCAACGTATCCGGGTCTTCCTGCTTCAAACGATCGAGGATCCCGTTGACATATTCTGGCTCTTCGACCGTGCAGTTAAAGTCGGTGCACAGATGCTCGACCCCCTCCTCGCGGGCGATCGCGCCGATCGCCCGTAGTCGTTGGAAGTCCCACTCGGCATCCGCGCCAGGCAGTTTGATCTTCAGACAGTTCAGGCCATCGCGCCGGATCCAATCACGCAGCAAGATCGGGTAGCCATCGTCGGGTTCGTCGCCAGTCAGCTCCGACGCTTCCAGCGGATCGGCGCCGCCAACCGAATGCCACACAGGGACGGTGTCAGGTCGCCCTACTAAGAACTCATCGGGGTAGCACCCTACGAATGAAACCCCATCCGAGTCAGGCTCCAAGTAACTCGACAGATCCCTGTTCAAAAACTCCTTGGTAAATGAGTCGAAGACCGCAATCCCGTTGACGATTCCGAACGCGTCGTAGAGTGCGATATCGAGCGCCGACAGACAGACCAACCCACCGAGATACGGCAATCGCTCCTCGCCGGGATATTGATCAGCCTCTTCCTGCAACAATTGGTGCAGGCGTGTCTTCTGGAAAGCATCACCAACCTCCAACGGGTGCCCGCTGTCGGCGAATCCTGAGAACGCCTCCGCCAGCCGACAGCTGAACGCCTTCAGCCGGTCTTCACGATGGCTGTAGGTCAGAGTCGTCGTCGGCCAGACCCATCCCACGCTCAGTGGTGTCTCCCCCCACCCTTCCGCCTCACGGCCATCGGCCGTCCGGACTTTCACACTAGCCCGGGCACAGGTGATCTCCTCGAGCACCTGTTGGCCGAACTTGTAGGGAACGCGGGTTTTCACCTCGATGAAGTGGAGGCGCACGGAGAGGAGAGAAACATCGGTAGATTTTGACACGCGGCCAGCCTCCTCGATTTCAGTGCTGGAGGCAAAACCAATCTACAGCCGTCACTTGCCCACACCCTAGGCGCACGCTAGTCTGCGACCATGAAAGCCCTTTTCAAGATCTCCGCGGCCGCGCTTCTGCTCCTCTCGATGGCCTGTCCGGTCGTGTTGGCCGACAACAAAGATGCAGCTATTAAAGAAGTTCCAGCCGTCGAGCCAACCAATTTCGTCGAGTTCGTCGAAGACAACCCAATTTCGAAATTGCGCACCGCCACGGTGACATACGGCGACGGCAAAGGACTCAAGGTCGACCTCATCGGAGCCATCCACATTGCGGATGAGAGTTACTACAACACACTGAACGAATCGTTCGAGAACTACGACGCCCTCCTCTACGAGATGGTTGGCAGCGAGCGCGAGGGACCGCTCAAGCCGGGCGACCTCGATACCGGCGACAAGGGCGGGAGCCCGATCCGCAAGTTGCAGGTGATGATGCAGAAAACGCTCGAACTCGACTACCAGCTGAGTGGCATCGATTACACCGCCAAGAACTTCGTCCATGCGGACATGGACGCCGAGACCTTCTCACGGATGCAAAAAGAGCGCAAAGAAGGTCTGTTGGCGATGGTGCTGCAGAGTTACAAAGCGCAATTCAAGATGATGGCGGAAGGGAAAGCGCCGGCGACGATGGGCATCGGCGACATGATCAAAATCCTGCTGAGCGGTGACAGCGCCAACGGTCTGAAACTGGTGCTCGCCCGGCAATTCGACGAGATCGAATACCTCATCACTGCAATGGAACCCGAAGGTGGATCGGTGATCCTCACCGAACGCAACAAAGTGGCTCTCAAAATTCTCGATAAGCAGATCAAAAAAGGTTCGAAGAACATCGGTATCTTCTATGGCGCCGCCCACCTCGTCGACATGGAGGAGCGCCTCATCAACGAGTTCGGATTGAAGAAGACCAAGACCGTCTGGAACGACGCCTGGAGCATGAAGACCGAGGCAAAGCCTCCTGAGACACCAGAAGCGGATGCAACGTCTCCGGCCGAGGGCGAAGCAGAATAGACGCTGCCGAAGCTTCTCAGTCCACCAACGGAAGCACGCGCCCCTCTCGCGCGCTCGACACAGCGGTATCGACGATCTGCTGCCCCACCCGGCTCATGTCAGGCGACAGCGGCCCTTCGACCGCTAACCCGTTCTGGAGGCAGTGGATGAAATACTGCACCGGGTTCGTGAATGGCGGCTCGAGAACATCCACCTCGATCGCCTCACCTGCTGGACATCCTCCCGTCTGCACACGGATGGTGGGCTGGTAGTCGTAGCTACTGATCGTGCCTTCGCTCCCCCTGATGACGAAACCGCACATCGGCTGCGGCTGCTCGGTCCAAGGGTCGGTGAAGGTTCCCCAACGAGTTTCGAATTGCGACAAGCCGGTCGCATAGCGTGCGATCGTGATACTCTGTTCGTCTACCTCCAGTCCCTCAGGTTGATCGACCATGCAAGACACCTCGATCGGCTTGCGCCCATCGAAAAACCAAGTCGCCAAGGTCGTCCCATAGCCCAAATAATCCTGGAGCGATCCCCCGCCGTCGGCCGCGTTGTAAAACCAGCTCTCTGCCTTCGCCGCGGCGCTCGGCTCCTGTTCAATCTTGTCGGCCCCGTGCCATAGAGGCCCACGATTTCCGTCGTAGTAGTGCACCTGCATCACGTCTCCGATGCGCCCCTCAGTGACCAGCCGATGCGCGGTCACGTGGCTCGGAATCCAGCGTAACGGCCAGTTGATCGCCAGCGGCTTTCCCGATTCCGACATCGCCGCGATCATCCGATCAGCTTCGGAAAGATTGGAAGCGAACGGTTTCTCCATCAGGATTGCCACTCCCGCTGGCGACACCTTCTCGACCCAGTCGGCATGCCTGGCGGCAGCGGGACAAAGAATGACCAAGTCCGGGCGGGCCTGCTCCAAGCACTTCTCGTAGTCCGTGAACACCTGATCTGCCCCGAGCGCAAAACTTGCAGCAGCTGAGTCCATCCGTTCCGCTTGCTCGTCGGCGATACCTACGATCTCCGCGCCAGGATGTTCGTGCACCATGCGGAGCAAGTCCCCCATGTGAAAATGGTCAAAGTTAATTCCAGCGACGCGCATCGTTCTCAATCGTGCTCATCTACAAAGCTCACGTCGAGATCCAAAGCCTCGGCGAGCATTCGATGGTATTGGGATTTCGGGATTTCGACGGCGCCGAATTTATCCAAGTGGGGATTCGTCCACTGAGTGTCCAACAGCGTGTAACCCCGTGCCCTCATTCTGCCAACCAGGTGGACCAAGCAGAGTTTTGAAGCCTCGCTCTTACGACTGAACATCGACTCTCCAAAAAAAGCAGCCCCGAGCGCGACCCCATACAGGCCGCCGACCAACTCGTCGCCCTCCCAGGCCTCGATCGAGTGCGCACAACCGCGTCGGTGGAGCTCAACATAGGTCGCAATGATCGATTCGTTGATCCACGTCTCCGAACGATCAGCACAGCCGCGCATCACCGCTTCAAAATCTGTATCAATCCGCATCTCAAAGGGCGGGTTCTCGATCACCTGCTTCATCCCGTGAGGAATGTGGAAGGTATCTAGAGGGATGATCCCTCGCGGATCCGGCGCAAACCAGCCGATCTCGCCATCATCCATTGCCATCGGAAAAACACCCGATGCGTAGGCGTTCACCAAGAAATCTGGATCAATTTGCTGGGCATTAATTGACATCAGCTACCTGAAGATTTGTCCTTTTCTAATCGAGACACACTGGACAGCTACCAGCGGTTTTCCATCAATTCAAGCGATGCCGATCGTCGGCCTTGGTGACCAGAGTCTCTAGTTTGCGTAAGACAGCTTCCATTACGAGTCGAAGGCATTTTCATTATTATGAAAAGTATGGAAACACTTAAAAAACAATTGTCTATTATGGCTTTTATGATATTTTATTTAATATAGCATTATTACTAGTTTTATTACGTTTTCCATAATCCCACAGATCCCCCAGTTCCATGCAATCATCCAATCCACCCAAATTCACCGCAAAATCCGCACTTATCGCGGCGGTTTGCCTCTGCGTGCTTCCTTCTTGCGCCATCAAACGCCTCGCAGATCGAGACCAAGCGGAATCGGCAGCGGCGAATGCCAAGTCACTCGAAGACGCCCTCGCCATTCTCGACCAGGCAATTGAAGAGACGGCTCCGGCCTCTGAGATCAATTCGATCCCGCTCGATGTCCCGGCTTACCCAGAAGACATGGAACCGGCGAAACCCGACCACGCCCCAGTGATTGAACTGATCACGGCGAACGGCGACGAACTGACCTCCACCGATACCCTTTTCGAAATCGAAACTGATCCGATCGTCACCGCAGCCGCAGAAGAAGCAATCATCGCGTTGCCCGCCGTCGAGGAAGAGCCTGCAAAACTACGCGAGCACGTCGTGGTTAAGCGCCCGTCACCGAATTATTCAACCTTTACGAAAACGACGCAAGCGATCGACGAATTCCGCAAAGTCCGCACGACTGCCTACTGCCACACCGAAGCCGACCACATCAAATACGGTGAATTGAGCGCCAAGGGCAAACCGCTGCTTTTCGGGATGGTCCGCTCTGCCGCCGCTGACTGGTCCATCTACCCGGTGGGTACCCGCTTCCGCATCGTCGGCAAGCCATACGAGTATGTCATCGACGACTACGGCAGCGCCCTAGTAGGAACCGGAACCATCGACCTCTACAAGCCATCCGGCGACCGCATGGACGACTGGGGAGTCCGTGAGGTTGAAATCGAAGTGATCGCCTGGGGATCGTTCGGTAAGAGCTTGGAGATCCTCGAACCCCGCAAAGAGATGGGCGAGCACATCGGCCAAATGATCAGCGCGATCACCGACAGACCCGAGGAACAGGTAGTCGCCGCGGGTGGCACCGACGCCTCCATTCGCCCCTACGAATAATAAGAAGAAGTGCCACTTGCGCGCGCGGAATGACAACACGTTTCCTACAGCCCAGAACGCTCGGAAGACTTGGCAACCTGTTGCTAATGTCTGCCCTTGCGTGCGGCTTCAGCCCGGCTCAGGAAACCAACCAACAGAAGTTCCGCGTCGCCTGCTTCGTCGACCACCACAACGAATCAGATCCGGATTTGATCCGCATGTCGCTCGAGCGCTGGGCAACCGCCTCCTCCCCCGATCCCTCCGTCGGAGTGATTTCGTGGATCGAATCAGACAACAAGCGCTGGCTCGACGCCATCGAAAGCGGCAGCTACGACCTCTACGGGCTCCTCAGTCACCAATACTTCGCCCTGAAAAATCCGAGCATCCTCCGCCCGTGTTTGGCAATCTCCAGCAACCACGGAATCACATCAACCTTCCTCCTCATTACCCGAGCCGAAGACAAGATCACCAAACCTAGCCAACTGCGCGGCAAAAAGATTCTCATCGACACTGCCGGCCACGGAGAACTGCCTCTCATCTGGTTCGCCACGCGCCTAGGTGCCGAGATACCATTCGCAGAGATCCCGAAATTCGCGTCGATCACCTTAGTGCAGCAACCGCACCGTGCCCTAATCCCCGTTTATTTCGGCAAGGTCGACGCCTGCGTCATCACACGCAGCGCCTACTCCAATGCCAGCGCGCTCAACCCCGATATTGTCCAGAAGCTCAAAACGACTATCAATTCGAAAGCACTGCTGACCTCAGTCTTCGCCTTCCACCGCGATTATCCACTCGTCCCGGCTGAAAAATTCGCCACGAGAGCACTCGAAATTCAAGACCAGCGAGCATCCAAAGACCTATTCGGCCAGATCGATCGAGTTGGCCTGCAAACATTTAACGCCTCCGCGCTCTTCACCGTCTCCGAACTCTACAAAGAGTATGAGAACCTCATCAACCCACAGGTAGAATCAAAAGGAGGTCAGGAGTGAACCGTGCTCGCCAATCATTCCCACTCATGCTGATGCTGATGATCGCGAACCACGCGGTCGCCGTTGAGCCATCGGTTTTGCGCGTCAGCCTGCCGATCTCCAGTTTCGCCAGCAAGAGTCAGAGCGACGCAAGCATCGCTGTCGGGGTATTCCTCAAGCGATGCTTCGAAGGATCAGACCTCAGATACGAGAGCCGCGTCTACGAAACCGACACCGATCTGATCGAGGCGATCCAAAACGGTCGTAGCGACGTGTTCATCATGAATGCCAGCCTCTATCTCGACAGCGCGGAGAAAGCAGCAATCCGTCCCCTGCTCGTCACGGCGAACACCGGGGATAAAGCTCTCGAGACCCTAGTGTTAGTCTGCGCCAAAGACAGACTACTGAGCGACCTGAAAGACGGGACGCTCATCATCGACAACTCCGCCCGGGGACGAACACCAGAACGTTGGATCAGCGACAGCCTCATCAGATATGGCAGCGACGAGCTGGCTGAGGACTATTTCCTATCAATCAACTTCGTCAAAGCGGCGAGCCGCGCGGTCATCCCCGTGTACTTTGGCAAAGCCGACGCGGCGATCATATCCGCCACCGATTTTGAGAAGATGTGCGAGCACAATCCTGACATTACCAAGCGCCTATACATCGCAAGTAAATCGAAGCCTCTGGCCCGCTCGATCGTCTGCATGCGCGCCGATTACGATGACTACCGGCCGAACCAGATCGTCGAGGTCCTCGGCCAGCTCCACCAGTCGGAAGATGGCCGGAGCTTCCTCGAACGCATCGCCACGACTAAGCTACTCCCCTTCAAAAAGGATTACCTGCTCTACAATTGGGAGATCCAAAACCGGCTCAAAAATGCCGCGGCGCAGAGGGAGGAGCAGAGGTAAAATGGGGTTTATCATCGGCAAGCGCAGATCGAATAAGAAGCACAGCATCCTCAAAAAGGTGCGGCTGATGTGCTACTGCATCACCGTGATCACCGCCACCCTGTTCGGGGTGGTCATGATCCAGGTGGAGAAACGCGGCATCAAGAAGCAGTTGGAATCGCGTGCCAACATCCTCGCATCTTCCCTCGAGCAAGCCGTCGGCACCGAGTTCATCAACACGGATATCGAGGACGTCTACGAATACTGCCTCCCGATGATCGAGGAATCGGAGGATCTCGTCTACATCGTCTTCACCCGTGCCGACACAGGATTCTCCATCGTCTTCCAGTATGACCCAACCACCACGCGGCGCTGGTGGGACGTGACCCTGACCGACTACTGGAACCCAGGGTCAGAGAACGTTGTGAACGGGATCCGAACGACACCGCTCACTGTAGGCCAGGTCTACCACTACACACACGTCTGCGATAAATCCGGGGTGCCGTGGGGCTACGTACACGTCGGCCTCGCGCTCAAGGACTATAACGAGTCGGTCCGCACCGTCTACGCCGGAACCGGACTGGTCGCAGGAGTCACCATGCTGGTCGGCGCATTCATCGCCTTCTTCTTCGCCAGGAACCTGACCAAACCACTCCAATCACTCCAGGTCTACGCCCACAAGGTCGCCGCTGGCGCCGTCACCGCACGCGCCCAAATCTCGACCAACGACGAGATCGAGGACCTCGCCGATTCGATCAACTCGATGGTCGAATCGCTCGAGAAGTCACAGGTCAAGGTCAACGAATCGAGGGGCCAGGAGGCCTCTCTACGCGAGAAGGAAATTTTGCTGCGGGAGATCCACCACCGAGTGAAGAACAACATGCAGATCCTCTCCAGCCTGATCCGCCTGCAGGTGCGCCAGACCGACAGCGAGCACCTCAAGGACGTCCTGTGCGAATCCGAGGCACGCATCCGCTCGATGGGATTGCTCCACGAAAAACTTTACCAGTCGGACAGCGTCTCAGATATCGAGCTCAACGGCTACCTGAACACGCTCACCAACGAGATCCTGCGGATGAACAACCGCACCGGGGCGAAGATCGAGATCCGCCTCAACGTCAGCGAGATTCGCCTTGGGCTCGACACCGCTCTCCCCTGCGGCCTGATCGTCACGGAGCTCGTCACCAACTCGATGAAGTACGCATTCCCGGACGGGCGCCCCGGCATCATCCTCGTCAGCGTCACCCGCACCGCCGAGGGCGAGTATTCGCTCGTCGTCTGGGACAACGGCGTTGGCTTCCCAGCAGACTTCGACTTTTCCAAGAGCAAGTCGCTCGGTATGCGGCTGGTCAACATGCTGACCGCGCAGCTCAACGGCAAAGTCGTCACCACCGGCCACCGCGGCACCCGCACCGAACTCAAATTTAAAGAGAGCCTTTACAAGAACCGAATCTAGCCCCACAACCATGAGTTCAAGAAGAATACTTGTCGTCGATGACGAACGAATCGTTGCCGAGGACATCAGCGAATGTCTCGAAGCGATGGGCTGCGAAGTTATCGGCACCGCCCTCTCAGGCGCCGAGGCGATCGAAAAAGCCGCAAGCATGCGCCCGGACATCATCATGATGGACATCGTGATTCAGGGCGACATGGACGGCATCGACGCCGCCAAGATCATCCGCGACAACTACGACATCCCCAGCGTTTTCCTCACCGCCAACTCGGATCCAGGGGTTCTATCGCGCGCCAAGGCCTGTGAGCCCGCAGGCTACATCGTCAAACCTTTCGAGGAAGCCGGACTGCGCTCGACGGTCGAGATCGCCCTCTACAAGGTGGAGATGGAGCACGCGCTCAAAGAGAGTCACGAGTGGCTCGCAACCACCCTCAACAGCATCGGGGACGGCGTGATCGCCACCGACAACCAGGGGCGGATCAAGTTCATGAACCCCATCGCCGAGACGCTGACCGGCTGGGATACATCGCAGGCAACCGGCCGCCCGCTGACGCAGATCTTCACCATCTACAACGAGGATACCCAACAGCCGACCGCCAACCCGGCGATGCGCGCACTCGAGGAGGGCTGTGTCTTTTCGCTAGAGCACGGCACCCTACTAGCCCGCCCCGATGGGAGCGTTATCCCGATCGATGACTCGGGTGCCCCAATCCGCGACAACGCAGGCAACATCATCGGCTCGGTGCTCGTCTTCCGCGACGTCACCGAGAACCGCAAGGCCGAGATGGAGGTCAAGCGCCACCAGGAACACCTCGAGGAACTCGTCAGGGAGCGCACGCACAAGATCCAGAAGACCAACGATCAGTTGACCGCAGAGATCGACGTCCGAAAACGCACCGAACAGGCACTCGCCTACAAAATGGGGATGGAGAACCTGATCTCCAGTGTCTCTTCCCTGTTCCTCAATCTCCGCCCGAGCGAGATAGAGGACAGCATCAACACGGCGCTCGACAAGATCGGTTCCGTGATGGGGATCGAATCCTGCTACATTGTGGAGTTCTCGCAGAATGGAGATATCTTCTCGCTAACCCACTCTTGGCCGCTGTCCGAAACACAAGAGCCGCCCGATGCCTTCAAGAACAGCGACTCGATAAATTTCCCGTGGTGGAATCTGCGCCTCAGCAATGACGAATACATCTTCGTCCCCGACATCCTTCAGCTACCAGACACCGCAGGTGCCGAGCGCGAAATGTTCCGCTCGCGTGGTATCTCCTCCATCCTCGCGATCCCGATGCGCGAAGGTTCGCGCCTGATCGGCTACCTCGGCTTCCCCTCACCCGGAATAGGTCGCCATTGGCAGGCAGACGACCTCGTCGTCCTCAAGACGCTCTCCAGCATCCTGCTTAGCGCCCTCACCCGACAGCGCAACGAGAACGAGAAAGATCGCCTCCATGACCAGCTCGCCCACTCGCAGAAAATGGAGGCTGTCGGCAAACTCTCCGGGGGCATTGCCCATGACTTCAACAAT
>JBLHKE010000023.1:0-24702 GCA_047619485.1 Verrucomicrobiales bacterium
AGCAAACAGATCAACCTGCGCACCCAAGAGTCCGAGCGGCTGCGCGACGAGGTCTTGTCCTCCGACGAGAAGAACCAGACGCTGCTCGCGGAACAGGCAAAGATCGAACAGGCGATCGCCAATATGGTCGCCCAGCGCGAGGAAATCGCACTGCTCGAGGCGAAGATCGGCACCAACCACGAGCTACTCGAGAGCGGCCAGAACAAGAAAGTCGAACTCGCGAAATCCATCGAATTGGCGCTCGCCGAGCGCAAAGAGACCCACAGCGAACTCGCTCGCCTCAACTCGGAGAAGGACCAGCTAGCGAACGCCGTCGCAGCGATGGCCGAACAGAAGCAGGCGCTCGACGCAGCCCGCGAAGAACTCCTCCAGGTCGAGCGGCGCGCCGCCTCGCTCGAGCAGCGGCTCAAGGAGGTCGAGCACGCCGAGTCGAAACTCCGCAAAGCACAGGCAGAGTTCGGCGACCTCTCACTGAAGAACCAGCAGGGCCGCGAGGAGCACGAGGCGCTCAAGCTAGGGCTGGCGACAACCCGCAAAGACCTCGCCCAGATCGCCCCCGAGGCCAAGCGCCTCAACGACACCCGCCAGGAGTTGGAATCGCTCAGTGCCAATCTTGAGAAAGACCGCGCCGAGATCGAAGAGAAGGAGATCCAGATCGCCAAGATGGACGAGCGCTGCGCCTTCCTCAAAGAACAGACCAACGACCTCGAGGTGCGCGAGCAGAGGTTCCGCGCCATCTCCAAAGAGCACCAGAAGCTCGAATCCCAGGTCGGGGAACTCCGCGACTTCCAGGCGAAACACACCCGGGTCGAGCGTGCCCTGGAAGAAGCCCAGCTTGCCAAGGACGAGTCCGACAAGGCCGCCAAGCTAGCCAAGGACGAATCCAACGAGGCCGCCAAGCACTTGCAGACGGAGCTGAAAATCCTGCGCAACCGCAAGAAGACGCTGACCAAGGCCGTCGATACCGAGTGGGGCACCGTCCACCTTTTCGCCAAAGGCGTCATCAAGCGCCTCGACCTAGTCGAGGACATGATCGAGCGCTACGAGGCGGAGGACATTGGCGGCGACGTCACCGGCCAGCTCAAAATCCTGCGCAGCTCACTGCAAGATGCACTGATGGAGCACTCGGTCGAGGCCTACACCTACAAGCCAGGCACCGAGATCAGTGTCGGCGACCGCAAGCGCATCAAGATCATTGAGGTCGACCGCACCGCGCCCGCGACCCCTGGCAAGACCAATATCCTCAAGACCCTTCGCGTCGGCTACGTCTGCCACAACGCCGAGGGTTCGCCAAAGACGATCCTGCGTAAATCGGATGTCATCACCAACGAAGGATAACAAGTCACCGCACCCAAACTTTTTATCCACCTGCCAATTTTCTTTTCGCCCGCGCGCCTGCAAGATGTAGATTAGCCCGCCCCCGCCCTAATCTCAACCCCACTGCGGGTCGCCTCCCCCACGCTACCAAAACCAATGGCAAAACATGTCGGCATCGACCTAGGGACGACCACGTCCGGACTCGCCTATCTCCGCAAAGACGGCGAGCCCGAGATCGTACCCAACGCTGACGGCGAGCGGCTCACGCCCTCGGTCGTCTTCTTCGACCCCTACGAGGATGTCAAACTAGTCGGTTCAGCCGCGCGCGACGGCGGCGACCCGAGCCGCACCGTTTTCCGCATCAAGAACTGGATGGACGATCCGGAATACTCGATCGAGATCGACGGCGAGCAATGGACCCCCACCGAGATCTCGGCTCTCATCCTCGCCAAGCTCAAGCGCGAGTGCTCGCGACTGATCGGGCCGATCAAAGATGTCGTCGTCACCGTGCCGGCTAATTTCAACGAGCTAGCCCGTAAGTCGACCGCTGCCGCAGCCAAGATCTGCGGTCTCAACGTCACCCGCCTGCTGAATGAACCGACCGCTGCCGCGCTCTACTACGCCCACGCCCAGGGGGTTTCCGGACGCGTCCTAGTCTTCGACATGGGTGGCGGCACACTCGACGTCACCCTCATGGAGGTCGACGACGAGGAGATCCGCATCCTGCTCTCCGAAGGTGCGCGCTACCTAGGAGGCAACAATTTCGACGACATGCTGCTCGAGATGTACACCGAACAGTACCGAGAGGCCACTGGCACTTCGCTCTATGAGGACGAATACGGTCGCCGCCGCGTCCTGCAGAGCGTCGAGGACGCCAAGAAGATGCTCTCGAAGCTCAAGACCGTCGCCGACACCATCGGCAACAGCACCGATGGCATCGCCCGCATCGAACTGCCGCGCGACGTGTTCGAGGAGGCGATCACGCCGCTGCTGACACGTGCGGTCATGCTGGTCGAACAGGCGCTCGACTCCGTTGCGCTGCAACCCTCCGACATCGACCATGTCGTGCTCGTCGGCGGCAGCACCCGCATCCCGAAAGTCCGCCAAATTCTCGCCAAGAAGTTCGGTTTCGAGCCGAAGACCTGTGGCAACGTCGACGAGTGCGTCGCACTCGGCGCAGCCCTGTTCGCCGCCAAGAGCCGCCGCGTCGCCGAGGTCTGCAACCACGGCTACGGCACCCTCGCCCTCGTGGAGAATCCGCAGACCGGCGAAACATTTGTGCGCAACTCCATTGTCATCCCGAAGAACACCAGCATCCCCTGCTCGATGTCGCGCATCTACCAGACGTCGGAGGACAACGAGGAGCTCATCGAGGTCGACGTCACCCAAGGTGAGGACGCCGAGCGCCGCTATGTCGACGTGATCGGCAAGATCACCCTCAAAGTCCCGGCCGGGCGGCCAGCTGGCTGCCAGGTGAAAGTCACCTACAGCTACGATGAGAACCAGCGTGTCAAAGCCACCGTGCTCGACGAGGAATCCGGCAAGGCCAAGGAAGTCTCCATCGACTACAAAGGTCGCGGCGTCCTCAGCGACAAGCAGATCAGCCGCAAATCCGCTTACCTCAAGCAGGTGCGCATCGAATAGAACTCCGCCTCCCCGCCATGCTCGACTTCTTCAAAAAGAAAAAGAAACCGAAATCCGTAAAGAAAAAACGGCGCCGCAAAGGCATCCCCACGGCTGACGAGCAGCCACGCATCGCCTCGACTGTCACCACCCGACTAGCCGATGGCACCCAGATCCCAGAGCCGGATCCCGAACCGGAGCCGGAGCCGGAGCCGATCCTGGTGCAGGAACCAGAGCCGGAGCCCGCACTCCCCGGCCCCGATGTCCTGCCCGCCCACACCGAAGCCATCGATGCAAAATTCGCGGGCAAGACCCCCGAGGAACTCTGCGAGGTCGATGTCAGCATGACCATCGACGAGATCCGTTCGCGCCTGGCAAAACTCTTCACCCGCCACAACCGCGCCGCCTCCAGCTTCGACCTAGATCTCCGCGCCGAAGCCGAGATCATGCTCCAAGCCATCGTCACGGTGCGCGAGAAATACATCGAAAGACTGTAGTGGCGGCTGGATCCGTTTTGGTTTGAAGAGCCTAGATGTCGCAGGCTGGATTCTCTGGGGAGTTAAAGTTAAAGTTTCGGATTCTTCGGACAGCCGCACAACTCTCTCAGACAGCCGGTCTCCAGTGCCAGCTTGAACGTTAGCTTCCAGAGCCCAAGCCTCATCCCTATCGGCTCTTCGCCGCACCCCATTCCCAGAGGATCCCCCCTACCCTTGCGCTACCATCACATTCCGTAACGGCTGGTGGACAGATTTGGGAAGGTGATCGGAAAACGCCACGCGACCATTTCCACTGAGAAAGATTTCTCCACTGCTCACCCCAAAATCACGACAGACATCCTCAACGTCGCCGAGCAAGCGCCGCGAATGGCGCCCCTTCACCGAGACGGCATTCCCATCGACCACCCGGATCACTTCGCTGTAGAAAAACTTCGAAAAGAAACTCACGCCAACACGATAGCCATCGTCCCGCCGGGATCGATCCTTATTCCCAAGTATAGGTTGGCGGCTAACTTGTCCCCGGGTTGGCCGCCTCTGTGAGATTCAGCGCGACCATCAGTGCGATGCCTCGGCAAGCGAACCTGACGGGAGATCCTCTTTCGGAGGCTCGGCCAAAACTCCGCCGGGGCGGTAGCGCAGGAGACAGCCGACGCCGCCTAGCTGCTGCAACACTTCGCTGCCGCTAACGGTCTCGACCCCGACACCCCCACCTGCAGCCAAGCGCGTGAGCGTTTCGCGCTGGCCGGGGTCGAGGTGGTCCGCATCGATCAGCAACATGTCCGCGTAGCCGCCCTCGAGCGCAGCCAGCGACTCAGCGAAGCCACTCACCCCGAGCCCACCAGTGTGGATCCCGCGGCGCAACTTGCGCACCTCATCATGGCTCTCGGCGTTCTCCGCATCGACGAAGGCCTGCACCGCCTCCAGCAGGATCGGGTTCACACCGCTGTTCGGATTGGTCGCCAATGTCGAGATCAGTTTGTCTTTCAAGCGCTGCGGCAACGCGGCCGTCATGCGACCGACCATCGTCGGGCTGCCGGCGATGACGAGATGGTTGTGACCACCGCGGCGCATGAGTTCGTCGATCACGCCGATCTTCTCGCGGATCATCTGCTGCTCGCGCTCGTGTTTGTGGTTCTGATAGTGCTCGCGCGTCCACTCGCGCCCGATGCGCTGCCGCAGATCCTTACGCTCGGTCAACACCTCCTCGCTCACCGCACCGAGCGTGGTCTCGAAGATGCGCGCCTCGACCTCGTTTGTGATCACGGTAACAAAACGGTGGTAGACGTCCTTAAGCGCGATCAGCGGGTAGATGTGTGGCAGATCGTCGATGATCAATTGGGTCTCCAACGGCACCTCGAACTCCATCGGCAGGAAGAACGGATCTTCGCCCAGGCGCATGTGCACCGAAACACCGCGTGTCTTTGGTAACTGACGTTCCTCCAGGTAGGCAAGCAACTGCTCGAACGCGATCCCGAAACGCAGCCGCTCGTCTGATTCCATCGTAGCCCGGAGTTTGTGGAACTGTGCCTCCAGCTCCTTCTCAAAACCCGCTCGTGGGTGTTCGAGCCTGATGAAGCAACTTAGAACACCATCGGCTGAGGGTGCGATTTCGATGAGTTGGCGGATGTGTTTCTCTAGGCTTTTCTCGTTCTTCATAGGCTGATGGCTTTCCTTGATTGCTTGATGGTTTTGTTCGTCGGCTAGTGGGTGGCGACTTCCTGCCGGCTTGCGGGTTCCAACTGCCGGGTAGCGCGGCGCTTCCCATGTGCGGGATCCAGTTCCTCGTGGGCGAGGCGTGCAGCGATCAACTGCGGGATGGCTTCGACGTAGCTTAGTGACAGGGCGCGCAGGCAGCCGCTCAATTGGGTCTCATCGAAGCGCGCGTCGAGTTCGACCACCTGATCGTCGGTGTAGTCATATCCGGAGTTCAGCACCGCGAGCGTATCCGCCCACTCGTCCAGCTCGAAAATCGCCTCCCCCGCTGGGAGGTAGTAATCCAACTGGGACTGCATTAGTTCGAGGCCGGACGCGAGTTCGTTGAAAAACACGAGGTCGCTCGCCGTATTGAAGCGGGTGGCTAGGCGATCGATCCCAATGAGCGACTCTATCGTGAGGTGGTTGATCTGATCGACGCGGCGCAGGAGCTCGCGGTTGGTTTGCTGGGGTGGTCGAGTGTTTTTCATCGCGTGTTAAATATTACACGTTATTGATATCATGCTTTAGATAGCGTGCAACTGTTTCCGTGAAAAATCGGACACCAAGGGCTTAGGAACCGCGGTTGCGGCGCAGTTCCCGCGCTGCCTCGCGCATGTCCGTGGCGAGATCGAGTTCGTCGATGATCTCGTGCCCGACGAGCGTCTCGATGATATCCTCCAGCGTGACGATGCCCGCCGTCCCACCATATTCGTTAAGAACCACCGCGATGTGGTGGTTGCCGGCGATCATCTGCGCATAGACATCGCTAGTATTGCTTGCCTCGAATATCGTCGGCATCTCGCGTTGTAGAGACGCCAGGCGCACGCCACGATCGGAGAGCTTGAAAATCGAGCTTCGCAAAACATAGCCAGTGACACTATCCGCGCTTTCGCCGTACAAAGGGATACGTGAGAATGGGCTATCGGCATGCTCTCCAAGATATTCGCCGACGGTCATCGATCCCGGAACCATGAACACCACGACACGTGGGGTCATGATTTCCCTCACCGACACCTTGCGCAGGCCGAGCACGCTGGAGAGCATGGTCGACTCCAGCGGGGTCAGGTGCTGCGAATCGCTGGCGAGCAGGACGGTCGATTCGATCTCGTCGCGCGACCGCTCGGCAGGCGTGCTGTGCGAGAGGCGGTTAGTGATTCCGCGCAGCAAGACGATGACCGGATAGAGCGCGACCACTAACACTTGCACTAGAACACCAGCCACTGGGGCGAGCTTACGCCAGTGAACCGCGCCAAGGGTCTTCGGAATGATCTCCGACCCGACGAGGATCAGGAGGGTCAGGACGGCCGAGTAGAGACCGAGCCACTGCTCGCCAAACAGCACCGCTGCCTGGTGGCCGACACCCGCCGCACCTACGGTGTGCGCGACCGTGTTGAGCGTCAGGATCGCCGCGAGTGGCTCCTCCGGGCTATCGCGGAAGCGCCTGAGGCGCTTTGCCGCTTCTGGTTTCGTCTCCTCCAACGCCCCAATGTAGCCGCGATTGATACTCAGAAGCACGGCCTCTGCAATCGAGCAGAGGAAAGAGAAGACGAGAGCGATGCCTAGATAGACGAAGAGGAGCGTCATTAATTAAGAAGGCGCCCGGCGGGGGGAATATCAAAAAATAATTGCATGTTTATCAATACATGTTATTAATAACATGCTATTCATAACACGCAACCTATTTCAATCATGCCTACGCACCAGATGCTCACCACCATCCTCGAAAGCGGCACCGATGCCACGCGCGACTCGGTGCAAATGCTCTACGCTAGCTGGCTAGATGCCATCCGCACGCGCCAATCCTCGAGGCTAGTGGCTCTATATGCTGAGGACGCCATCCTGCGTGGAGATTTCGCCACCCAGATGCAGATCGGCTGTGGACGTGGCGCAATCCAATCGCGTTTCGACTCGGTGCTCTACGGTGCAAATGTCGGGATCAAGCCGTTGGGCACTCACTTCTGTGAGATTTCCAGCGACCTAGTGATTGTGACCGGCAGCTATCAGATCGCCCTCGGAGGGAGGCATGCGAACGATCCTGTCACTAGCACGTGCACCAATTTCACCTTCGTGTTCCGCAAGGAGCGCTCAGGTAAATGGTACATTATCGAGCACCACTCGTCCACGCAGTAGCCTCGAGCGAGCGAGTTAAGTCAGGCTCTTGAGCAAGTCCCCGACCGTCTTATCGGCCTCGAGTGGGTGGCGGAAACGGAATTTCAGATCAACGTCGTAACGGTTGCAGCGCCCCTCTTTGGAACGCCTCACCACCCCGACATCTTCCAATTCCGCCAAAATCCTCTGCACCGAGCGCTCGGTGATCCCCACGTACAGCGAAAGGTTGCGCACGGTCGTCGTCGGATCGCGCGAAAGACATACCAGCAAGTGGCTGTGGTTCGTAAGGAAACTCCATGATGGCTTCGTCACCGGAATCACGACGGTGGGGGTGGGGCTGGCTTTCTTCTTCACGCTCATCCCCAAAGCATGAATCATAAACGCTTGCGCGTCAAACAATGCGCGTTAATAAAAACATGTATTCTGTTTCATGATTTTAACAACCGCCACGATTTAACCTATAACCTATAACCTACAACACACATTCTGCGCCTTCCATGCTCATTTTAGACAAAAAATGCAACTCACTTATTATTAGCAAATTGCATCAATAAATTAGTCAGGTTTCTGTCATTGTGCCGATTATACTAATGGTGAGCGCACCATGCCTGATACCTCATCGTCCGTTACCAGCACCAACCGAGCCACCGCCTGCATTGCGCAGAAACACGAACTGATCGAACGCTTGCTAATAATTTTTCTCTAGTCCCTCTCTTCTACCGGATGAGTTGGAGTAATGTGGCGAGTGCGCTCTATTTGCTGGAGCTTCTGATGCAGCGCAGCTTTTGCCATCAGATGCGCGCCAACTGGAGCAGTGATGAACAGGAATAACGTGATCAGGATCTCATGCAGGCTGATCCCGTCCACATGGCCGGAAAAATAGATCGCGGAAGCGATCAGGATGGCGCCTGTGCCGAGTGTCGTCGCCTTCGTCGGGCCATGCAGCCGCATGAAGAAGTCTGGCAATTTCACCAGCGCGACAGATCCCAACAGGATGAAGAGCGCGCCGATTAGCACGAGGGCAGATAGGAGGATGTCGAGTATTTCAATCATGGCTAAGCTATTCCATTATGTCGCCCCGCAACAGGTACTTGCTCAATGCGATCGTTCCGATGAACCCCATGATCGCGATTAGCAACGCGGCTTCGAAATACAGCATGCTTCCCTGCCTGAGGCCGAACAGGACTACCAGCGCGATCGTATTCACATACAGCGTATCCAAGGCCAGGATTCGATCGGGCATACTCGGTCCAATCAGCAGGCGTATCAGGCTAAGCACCGAGGCCGCACTCACCAGTAAAACCGCAATGCCAAGAGCAGTCTCGAGGGTTGGAGTCAGGGGGATCAGCATTGTTTTATTACCTCCAGCAGGGGTTGTTCGTATCGCTCCTGAATCTCTCGCACCAGACTTTCGGTATCTTCTCCGTGTAGGCAGTGGATCAGCAGGAAGCGTTGGTCGGCAGACAGGTCACAAGAAACCGTGCCCGGTGTTAGGGAGATCGTATTGGCGAGTAGACTAATCGCCAGAGGCGAACGCAGTTCTAGCTCATAGCGGATAAAAGCCGGCTGCAGCCGGCGATTTGGCCGGATGATCCAGATAGCCACCTGCAAGTTGGCAGTAAGAATGTCCAGCGCCAATCGCCCAGCATATTTGATAGCCAGCCAAGGGCGTCGTAGCCGGACTGGCTCAGGCCAAAACTCGGCAGTGGCGAGCGGAATCAGGATCGCCAAGATCCCGCCTAAGACCATATGGCCTGGCACGAAAGTATTGTTCACCAACAGCCAGATCGCCCACATAGCTAGGCTCAACCACGGAAATGGAAATAGCTTCTTCATAGCATTTATCGTCCCCCCCCGGTTGACGGCTTCTCCAAGACGGCTTCGATGTACTTCGGAACGTCTTGTAATTGGGTGGCTGTCTCAGTTGTAAATTCCATCACCACGCCTGCGAACAACACGAGCAATGGTGCCACCACCAGCATGCCACCGATGATCCACAAGGCCGACTTGTTTGGCGACTCGCCCAGTTGAACATTCTCGGCTCGTGCCATCTCCTGAGGGCGATAGAAAAGGAAGGAACCGCTACGCACCAGCGCGACCAAGATGAGCAGACTGGCAAACAGAATGCTCGCCAGCACCGACCACCGCCACGGGTGCGCCAGTGCCGCCTCCAGAATCATGATCTTGCCGATAAAGCCAGACATCGGCGGCAAACTCGCGAGTGCCACGGCGGCAAAGAAGAACCCGATCCCCAACCAACGCCCACCTTGCATCAGCACCACGGTATCGAACCGGTCTGACGCCGCGCCTCGGCTTCGCCTGATCTGGTCAGCCAGCAGGAAAAAAGCACCCGCTAGGAGGGTCGAGTGCAGCAGGTAATACAGCCCTGCCGCGAGCGCCTCGACCCGGTTCAAACCGACCGCGATCAGCAACGTCGCAACGGACGCCAGAACTAGATAAGCCACCTGCTCGCGCAGGCCACGCGCCGCCATCACCCCCAGCGCCGCCAAAACCAGCGTAATCAGCCCCCCTGCTAGCACCCACGGCATATGCACCCACGCCAACTCCCCCGCGCCCTCGCCAAAAACCGTGCCGTGCACCCGGATGATCGCGTAAACCCCGACCTTGGTCATGATCGCAAAAAACGCCGCCACCGGCGCAGAGGTATTCGCGTATGCCTGTGGCAACCAAAGATAAAGCGGGAACATCGCCGCCTTCAGCCCAAACACGACTAGCAGCAATAGCCCCGCAGCCGCGATCAGCCCACTCCGCTCCGCAGGCGCTGCTGCCACCTTCTGCGCCATGTCGGCGATGTTGAGCGTGCCAACTGCCCCATACAGCGCTCCCACAGCGAACAAAAACAGCGTGGAGCCGATCAGATTGATCACCACGTAATGCAATCCAGCACGCGTGCGCGCCGCACCCGATCCGTGCAGCAGGAGTCCGTAGGAAGCCAGCAACAGCACTTCGAAAAACACGAACAGGTTGAACACATCCCCAGTTAAGAAGGCACCGTTCAGGCCGAACAACTGCAACTGAAACAAGACGTGAAAGTGTGATCCTTTCTCGTCGACCCGCATGAGGTTCGCATACCCGAGTGCCGCCACAGCCAGCACCGACGTGAGCAGCACCATCATCGCAGCCAATCGATCGAGCACGAGCACGATCCCGAATGGCGCTGGCCAGTTCCCTAGATTGTAAACCAGTGTGTCACCCGCCTGGACCAGCATCAGCATCTTGATCCCCAATGCTACGAGTCCGCTAGTTAGCAAGAGTCCAAGCACACGCTGGGCAGGCAATCCGAATCGCCCCACCACGAGTTGCAGTAGTCCGCCAATCAGCGGCAGAAGCACTGGTAAAATAATCCACTGCGTCATGCTTTAGCCTCCTCATCGTCCGGAAGTTTACCGCCCTCGCCATCCACATGATCATTGCCCAGCTCATCGCGAGCCTTCAAGGCTAACACGATCACAAATGCCGTCATGGCGAACGCGATGACGATCGCGGTCAAGACCAGCGCCTGTGGTAGCGGATCGGCATAGCCGTCCGCAGCCGGGTCGATCACCGCCGGCGCGCCCACCGTCAAACGCCCCATCGAAAACAGGAACACGTTCACGGCGTAAGAAAGCAGAGTCAGCCCCACCACTACTGGGAACGTGCTGGCGCGCAGCACCAGGTACACGCCACAGGTCGTCAGCACGCCCACGCTCATCGCAATCAGTACTTCCATCAGCCGTCTCCTTTCGGACGATTGTAAGGCGTTGCCTGCAAAAGGTTAAATTTACCCAGCTCCACCAAGATCATCACCGTCGCGCCAACCACCACCAGGAACACGCCTAGGTCGAAAATCATGGCACTCGCGACTTCAAATTTTCCTACCACCGGCCAATTCAAGTAAGTGAAGGCAGAAGTCAGGAAGGGAAACCCTAACAAGATCGAAACCAATCCGGTTCCGACCGCAAAGAATAGCCCCGCCGCGATTACCCGATGCATGTCGGTGCGGATACGTGCAGACGTCCACTCGATCCCGTTGCCCAGGTACTGCAAGACGATGGCGAGCGCCGCCACCAGACCCGCGATGAATCCGCCACCCGGAAGATTGTGCCCGCGCAAGAATATGAAGGCGGCGAACAAGAGCATCAGCGGAAACAGCAAGCGCGATAGATTCTGCAAGATTAACGGATGGGCATCCGTGTTCCATGACCGACCCTCCAGATCGGTTACCGAAGCACGCAGGCTGATCTTGCGCAGGAGGCCAAAAACCCCCAACCCGGCAAGTGAGAGCACGACGATTTCACCCAGGGTATCGAAGCCTCGGAAGTCCACTAGGATCACGTTCACCACGTTCGTCCCCCCCCCTCCGGAAACACTGTTCTCGAGAAAATAGCCAGAGATCGGCGACAGGTCGCGGGTCAACACCGCCAGCGTCAACACCGCCGCTCCCGACCCGAGCCCTACCGCCCAGACAGCATCCCGGAGCCGCCGCCAACGCGAACTGACCGCAGTGGTGTACTGAGGCAGGAAAAACAAGGCCAACATCAGCAGCACCACGGTGACGAGCTCGACTGATAACTGTGTCAACGCTAGGTCGGGTGCTGAAAATTTGGAAAAACCCAAAGAGACCAACAACCCGACCACCCCGAGCATGATCAGAGAAATCATCCGCTGCCGATGCATCACAACCGTCAGCAAACTGGCCAACATCAGTCCACCGAATGCGATCAGTGCGACCGGATCAAAGCCCATCAGCGCGCGATCACCAAACAGCGGAGCATCCGTCGAAAGGAAACCAGCCACCGCTACCAACCCGGCGGCACCCAGCGTCCACGCCAGCGTGTTCTGCAGCGAACCCTTGTCAAACCGGCGCGTTACCGCTGTCGCCAACCCGATCAGCCCCTGCAACACCGCATTGTAGATGATCCGCGCATCCAAATACACCAGGTACCTTTCGTTCCAATCGAACAGCCGTCGGCGAAAAACGTAAACCGTGATGCCACCCAACAGCGCCAAGAAACTCATCAGCAACGGAATATTGAAACCGTGCCAGATGGCTAGGCTGTAGTACGGAGTCTTGCCCTGAATCGTCGCCTCCGCGGCGCTTGCCAACAGAGGTCCAACCGTAAGAGCGGGCAGCATGCCAACGCCTAGGCAGATGATCACTAGAAAATCGACCGGTATGCGCATGTAGCGTGGCGGAGCATGCGGAACACGAGGCAGATCCACAGGCTCGCCATTGAAAAACACATCATGGATAAAGCGCAGCGAATACGCGACCGAGAAGGTCGCGCCGAGCGTCGCCAGAACGGGGATCGCCAGCGCCCACCGCGAAGCACCCGATGCCACCACCGCCTGATCGAAGAACATTTCCTTGCTAAGAAACCCATTCAAGAGAGGCACACCCGCCATCGCCGATGCCGCGATGATCGCCAGGATCGACGTGTGCGGCATGTATTTCATCAGGCCGTTTAGCTTGCGCATGTCCCGCGAGCCGGTCTCGTGATCGATGATTCCGGCCACCATGAACAGCGACGCTTTGAAGGTCGCGTGATTGATGATGTGGAAAAGCGCCGCCACCGCCGCCAGCGGCGTGCCCAGACCGAAAAGCAAGGTGATCAAACCGAGGTGACTGATCGTCGAATAGGCGAGCAACCCTTTTAGATCATGTTGAAACAGGGCGACAACCGCGCCCAGCAGCAGCGTCAGCATCCCGGCAGTCCCAACAATCCAAAACCATTCCGGAGTGCCTGACAACACCGGGAAAAACCGCGCTAGTAGAAAGATGCCCGCCTTCACCATCGTCGCGGAGTGCAAATACGAAGAAACCGGGGTCGGCGCGGCCATCGCATGGGGAAGCCAAAAGTGGAACGGGAACTGGGCAGATTTGGTGAACACCCCGATGAGAATCAGGATCAGCGTCGGCAGATACCACTCGTGAGCTCGGATCTTATCACCCGCCGCTAAAACGTCGGTCAAATTGTAGCTACCCACGATCTGCCCCAGCAACAGGACACCACCCAACAGAGCCAGCCCGCCCATGCCGGTAACTGCTAGCGCCATGCGCGCCCCATGCCGCGCATCCTCACGATGTTGCCAAAAGCTGATCAGCAAGAACGAACTCAGCGCTGTTAGCTCCCAGAACACCAGCAGAAGCAGCAGGTTCTCAGAAAGCACCACGCCAAGCATCGCCCCCATGAACAGCAGCAGGCTGGAGAAAAAGCGAGGCTTCGAATCCTTCGCCGACAGGTAATAGCCAGCATACAAAATCACCAGCAGTCCGATCACGAGGATCATCAGGGTGAATAGCAGTGACAAACCGTCCAGCCGGAACGCGAACGCCAGGCCGACACTTGGAACCCATTCCCATGATTGGATTAAGGTATCTCCGGCTAAAACCCCAGACATCGCTGGAATCAAAACCAGTAGAGCAGAAAATGCAGTTAGCGCCGCACACCAAGCCGGCGCAGCGCGATGAAATCGCGTCGAAGCCGAAATTAACAGAGCGCCGAAGAACGGCAACAGTACGGCGATTGGCAGTGCGTAGCTCGACAGATCCATGTCTCAGTAAGTCCCGCTCTTCTGAAGCGATGAATGAGCGATCGCTCGTTTGAGCGGGCGATCAACTGAGGTGGCAAGGAGGATCGTATTGAGAGGGAGCATCGGAGATTCTTACTGAGGTCTACGTCGCTATTGGTTCAAAAGACGTTTCTCATATCATGCGAAAAATTACATGACATATATTACATGTTTTTTGATCACGCAAACCGTTTCGGTCAATTGCGGAATCGAAGCCACCGATTTTTCGTGGTGCGCTTGTGACCCACGACTTACGACTCGGATCATCCGGAGTTCAGATCCCGGACGGGTCAACCGACACTCGCCTGCGACTCTTTTGACGGGCGGCCTGCCTAAGGTTGATCGCAGGATCCAGTTCCCCCACGACCTCGTCGACGTCAACTGCTCCCAGCACGGTTCAGGCGGGGCTCCCTAAAAGTTCGCCGATGGTCTTGTCTTGCTCGAGCGGGTGTCGAAGACAAAACTTCAAATCCACGTTGTAGCGATAGCAACGCCCCTGCTTCGAGCGGGTTACAACCCCAGCCTCGTCGAGTTCTGAGAGGATGCGCTGGACGAAGCGCTGGGTGATACCCACTTGCAGGGACAGGTTGCGGACTGTGATCATCGACTCCCTTGATAGGCAGACTAGCAGGTGGCCGTGATTGGTGAGGAAGCTCCAGGCGGGCTTGATGGTCGGCTCAGAGGGCACGGTCGATGATTTCATTTGAGAATTTGGTGGCTTGTATAATTTTACATGCCATTAATATCGCGTAAAAATTAGCGTGTCATATAAAACATGAAACGTCAGCCATTGCAATGCCAAAACTCAGATCAGAACAAGCGAGTTCAATGCTGTCTACCGCGAAGCTATGGCTGAGCCCACAGATCGATGAGTAGAGGCGATCTAGAAGCGCTTGCCAGAGGCCCTGGAATCTCCAAGTGGCGGATCCGGCTGGGAGTTTGGGTAGAGTCCCGACGGGTTCAGTCTTTGATAGTGGGAATCATCGTGCTCAACGCAGCGGTGCTCGGCCTAGAGACAAGCCCGACGGTAATGGAGCGTTGGGGTGTCACCCTCAAAGTCTTAGATATTCTCTGTCTGACCGTGTTCGTCGTCGAATTAGCAATCAAGCTTGCTGTCTATCGGCGCAAGTTTTGGTTCAACGGATGGAATATTTTCGATTTCGTAATCGTCGCTGTCGCCCTCGCTCCGGGAACAGGCTCGTGGGCGGTGCTCAGGTCGCTGCGCATATTTCGGGTGTTACGATTGCTCTCAGCGGTGCCACAGCTACGCCGGGTCGTAACCGCGTTCATCCTCTCGATTCCGGGACTGTCCGGCGTCATCCTGGTGATGGCGATCTTCTTCTACACGATGGGTGTCCTCGCCACCAACCTGTTCGGTTCGGCATTCCCACAGTGGTTTGGCACGCTCGGAGCCAGTCTCTACTCCCTCTTCCAAATTATGACCCTAGAGAGCTGGTCGATGGGAATCGTCCGCCCGGTGATGGAAGTCTACCCGTGGGCGTGGGCGTTCTTCGTGCCATTTATCATGATCGCGACTTTCACGATTCTGAACCTGTTCATCGGGATCATCGTGTCCACCATGCAGGAACTCGCGCGCACCCCGGAATCGACATTTCCGGATACCCACGGACTTAGCGAGGCCCTCGAGCGGATGGAGAAAGATCTCGCAGTTTTGCGGAGTCACCTCGATCGTTAGGCTGTTCCGGGCAGGCCTCAAAAAAGCCAAAAAAAGACCCCGACGGCCGCAGCCATCGGGGTCTCTACACAAAAATTCGTGTTTCACGCCTGCTAGACCACCTAGCCACCAGTGATGCTCACACGCGTGCCGTAGCCGGTCGCGTCATACATTTTCTGAGCTGCTTGGTAAGGCATGCGGATGCAACCCGCGGACGCCGGATAACCTGGGAGGTAACCCGCGTGCATCCCATAGGCCGACTCGCCGAGGCGCATCCAGTAAGGCATCTCCACGTTGTAGATCGTCGAGATCTTTCCCTGGCGAACCCGCTGGCCTAAACTGAAGCTACCACGCGGGGTGTACTTGCCAGAACGCGCCGTCGAGATCGGCGTGTCGAGTGCCACCTGACCGCCAACGTAGAGGCGGGCACGCTGCTGGGCAATGTTCACCACGACGTTGCCGCCGCGAGACTTCGCCTGCGCGAGCAAGCTGCTGTTGTATTTCGGCGGTGCCTGTACCGAATTCGGGGCGACCGGCCCACTCGGGCGTGCCTTCTTGCGGGCGACAGCGATATTGCCGCTCGACCCTGAAGTTGCTTTCTTCTTGCGCGGCTCGGACTTGAACAGCCGCGCGAACAGAGACACACGCTTCTTCTTGGCCGTCACCGGCTTCGACTGGGCGGTCGTCGCGCGGACGCGCACCTGCTGTGGTTTCGCAGCTGGCTTCGACGTGGCAGCCGTTTTCGGCTTGCCGTTGCCTAGGCGGCTAAACAGCTTCGCGCGTTTCTTGCTGGTCGAGGACGCGACGTTGGCTGTCGGTGCCTTCGCCTTGCTCTTCCGGTTGAACAATCCGGTGCGCTCCTTAGTCGGAGCCGCCGAATTTTCGGAAGCTCGCTGCCAAGGTTTGCTGAATTTTTCGACGCCACTCACGCTCGGCAGTGACGTTCCCATGACTGCTACCGCTAGCAGCAACGGAACCGTGCGGCGCACCGATCGGTGGTGGATAATAGGGGTTGATGTGGATTTCATGTTTCTCTTACTCTGGTTGTTGTTTTTTACAGTTGTTTGGTTTCAAGGCAGATCCGATCAGTATCCTAAAAACCTTCCCGATTGTCAGCAGAAAAAATGAGTATTTCCGCCTACAACCCTGATAAAATGGGAATAACTTTTACATATCTACGTATCAAGATATGTTTATATAAACTCTTGAAAGACGCTCCCCCGCACCGTAATCTCAGTCTCAAATCCGATGTCAGAAAACACTCAAACCGAACTCGAGAAACTCCTCAAAGAACGCATCCTCGTCCTAGACGGAGCGATGGGGACAACGATCCGCACCTACGGTCTCGACGAGGCAGCGGCGCGCGGCGATCGCTTCAAGGACAACGAAAAGGATCTGCTCAACAATGGCGACATCCTCTCGCTGACACAGCCGGAGGTGATCGGGGATATTCACAAGAGCTTCTACGAGGCCGGCTCGGACATCGTCGAGACCAACACTTTTTCTGCGACGCACCTCGCACAAAGCGAGTTTTTTGTAGAGGATCCGCGCGAAAAAGGAACCGGGCGCAAAGACCCGGAGTTCTTCCAGAAGATCGTCGACGACAAATTTCTTAACGACCTCGCCTGGGAGATCAACGTCGAGTCGTCAAAGCTCGCCAAGCACTGGGCCGACCAAATCGGCTCCGATACCGGACGTAAGCGTTACGTCGCTGGCGCCATCGGACCACTCACGGTTTCACTTACGCAATCGCCCGATGCGGATGATGCCTCGTTCCGCACAGTCATCTTCGATCAGGTGGCAGCCGCCTACCGCCACCAGACGCGTGCGCTCATCGAGGGCGGTTGCGACATCCTGATGGTGGAAACCATTTTCGACTCGCTCAACGCCAAAGCTGCGGTCGCGGCGATCCAGGAAGTCTTCGCCGAGGATGGCGTCGAGCTACCGATCATCATTTCCGCTGCCGTCGGCCTCGGTGGAGAGACCATGATCTCCGCGCAAAAAGTCGAAGCACTTTGGAACTCGTTCGCACACGCAAAGCCATTGGCCATCGGGCTGAACTGCTCGCTCGGTCCCGACCTGATGCGCCCCTTCCTCAGCGAGCTATCAGAAAAAGCAGCGACGCACGTCTCCTGCTATCCGAACGCCGGACTACCAAACCCACTCGCGCCGACGGGATTCGACTTACTTCCCCACCACATGGGCGAACACACTGAAGACTTCGCCAAAGCCGGCCTGCTGAACCTCGTCGGCGGTTGCTGCGGCAACACGCCAGAACACATCGCCGCCATCGCCGAGGCTGCCGCCAAACACGCCCCGCGCGAAGTCCCTTCACCCGAATCACTACTACGGCTCGCCGGAACCGAGGCTTACAACCACACCTCGGATAAAAACTTCCTCATGATCGGCGAACGCACCAACGTCGCCGGATCGCCGCGTTTCGCGAAGATGATCAAAGAGGATCGCCTCGAAGACGCAGTCGCAGTCGCGCGCCAACAGGTCGAGAACGGCGCCAACGTGATCGACATCTGCATGGACGAAGGCCTCATCGACGGGGTGCCCATGATGACGCAGTTCCTCAACCTCGTCGCCTCCGAGCCCGATATCAACAAGGTGCCGATCATGGTCGATTCCTCCAAGTGGGAGATCATCGAAGCCGGCTTGAAGTGCCTGCAGGGCAAAGGCATCGCCAACTCAATCTCGCTCAAGGAGGGCGAAGACATCTTCAGAGAACGCGCACGCAGCATCATGCGCTACGGAGCCGCTGCGGTCGTCATGGCCTTCGACGAAAACGGCCAGGCGGCGACCTACGACGAGAAGATCCGCATCTGTGAACGCGCCTACCGCATCCTCGTCGACGAGGTCGGCTTCAACCCAGAGGACATTATTTTCGATCCCAACATCCTCACCGTCGCCACCGGCATGGAGGAGCACAACAACTACGCTGTCGACTTCATCGAGGCGACAAAATGGATCAAAGCGAATCTCCCCGGCGCGAAAGTCAGCGGCGGTGTCAGCAACGTCAGCTTTGGATTCCGCGGCAACAACCCAGTGCGCGAAGCAATTCACAGCGTGTTCCTTTTCCACGCCATCAAGGCCGGTATGGACATGGGCATCGTCAACGCCGGCATGCTCGAAGTCTACGAGGAGATACCTAAGGAATTGTTAGAGAGGGTCGAGGACGTCATCCTCAACCGCAACCCAGAGGCCACTGAAGCGCTGGTCGACTACGCTGAACAATTCAAAGGCAAGGCTGGCAAGAAGAAGGCCGAAGCCGATCTCACCTGGCGCGAAGGCACCGTCGAGAAACGTCTCGAACACGCGCTGCTACGCGGCATTACCGACTTTATCGACGAAGACACCGAAGAAGCACGCGCCAAATACGGTCGTCCGCTGAAAGTGATCGAAGGACCGCTGATGGACGGCATGGGGATCGTCGGCGATCTGTTCGGCGCAGGAAAGATGTTTCTTCCACAAGTCGTTAAGAGCGCGCGGGTCATGAAAAAATCTGTCGCCTATCTCGAGCCATACATGGACGAGGAAAAAGCCGCCAACCCCGGCCAACGCGAGGCTGGCAAAGTCCTCATGGCCACCGTCAAAGGCGACGTGCACGACATCGGCAAGAACATCGTCGGCGTCGTCTTGGCCTGTAACAACTACAAGGTCATCGACATGGGCGTCATGGTGCCGTGCGACAAAATCTTGGCCAAGGCCAAAGAGGAGGACGTCGACATCATCGGCCTGAGTGGATTGATCACGCCGTCGCTTGACGAGATGGCTTATGTCGCCAAAGAGATGGAACGCCTGGGTTGGAAAACACCGCTCCTCATCGGCGGTGCCACCACCAACGCCGCGCACACCGCCATCAAGATCGCCCCACACTACAGCGGACCCATCGTCCACGTCCTCGATGCGTCGAGGAGCGTCCCGGTGATGACCTCGCTCATCAGTGAAAACCGCGATGCTTTCATCCAGAAGAACGAACAACGCCACACTGAACTCAAAGCGAAATTCGACAACAAAGACGCGGCAAAAAAACTGCTGAGCATCAAAGATGCACAGTCAAAAAAGTTCACCTGCGACTGGTCATCCCAAGAGATCGCAAGGCCGCAAGCAACTGAAGTCCCAAACACCGACGTCACTCTCGAAGACCTCGTCCCATTCATCGACTGGTCGCCATTCTTCCACACTTGGGAACTGCGCGGGCGATTCCCGAAAATTTTCGATGACCCAAAAGTCGGAGAAGAGGCCAAAAAAGTCTACGACGACGCCCAGGAGCTTCTGAAAAAAATCGTCGCCGAGAAACTCTTCACCGCCCGCGGCACCGCCCAGCTATTCCCAGCCAACGCCGTCGGCGACGACATCGAAGTCTACACCGACGACACCCGCAGCGAGGTGCGCAGCAAGTTCCACACCATGCGCCAGCAGATGCCGAAAAAGGACAAACCCAATTTCGCGCTAGCCGACTTCGTCGCGCCGAAAGACAGCGGCCGCGAAGACTACATCGGTGGATTCGTCGTCTGCATCCACGGCGGCGACGAGCTCGCGAAAATTTACGAGGCCGACCTCGACGACTACAACAGCATCATGACCAAGGCGCTCGCCGACCGGTTCGCCGAAGCCTACGCCGAATACATCCACAAGCAGGCACGCGTCGCCTGGGGCTACGAGAAACCAGCCGAGTTCACCACCGACGACTACATCCGCGAACGCTACCGCGGCATCCGCCCAGCCGGCGGGTATCCCGCGCAACCAGACCACACCGAAAAGCCACCGCTGTTCGACCTCCTCGACGCTACCGAACGCACCGGTGCCACCCTCACCGAGAGCATGGCCATGCACCCCGGGGCCGCCGTCAGCGGCATCATGTACAGCCACCCGAAGTCGCGCTACTTCGGCGTCGGCCTGATCGGCAAAGACCAAGTCGAGGACTACGCCAAGCGCAAGGGCATCAGCTTGGAAGAAGCCGAGAGATGGCTCGGTCCCTGGCTGGCCTACTAGTAGTAGGGGCGTCTCGTCTACATTTCTCAGCATATCAGGGAGGCGAGACGCCCCGGCTACTTTTTCCTCCCAAAAAACCGCCAATCTAGGACACTCAGCATTCGTTCTACAGTCGATTTCACTGCCTAACTCCAGCCACTAGAACAAACACCCACCAACATGACCCCTGCCCTCACTCCCTCCGTCTGTATCGATGCTGTATTCGAAGGCAAATCATTCTCTGATGCCTGCAAGGCAGTCAATAGCGCCGGTATTCCAGCCATCGAGTTCTGGGGCTGGTGGGACAAAAACTTGGCTGAGTTAAAGGCCGCACAGGCCGGCAACGGTCTCGTGATCTCCGCCTGCTGCACTAAATTCATCAGCCTGGTCGACCCGGCGCTGCGTGTGGACTACCTGCAGGGTTTAGAGGATTCGATCATGGCGGCGAAAGATCTCGGCACCACCACCCTGATCTCGCAGGTCGGCGATTTCCGCAAGGGTATATCGCGCGATCAACAACACCAGTCGCTGGTCGATGGTCTGAAGGAAGCCGCGCCGATGTTGGAAGCCGCCGGGATCACGCTAGTCATCGAACCACTCAACGAGCTCGTCAACCACCCCGGCTACTACCTAGTGCGCAGTGACGAGGCCTTCGAGATCATTGACGAGATCGCTAGCCCGAACATCAAAGTCATTTTCGATATCTACCACCAGCAGATCAGCGAGGGTCACCTGATCCACAACATCACCACGAACATCGACAAGATCGGGCATTTCCACGCCGCTGGAAATCCCGGTCGCCACGAACTACAGCACGGCGAGATCAACTACCAAGAAGTGTTCGCCGCCATCCAGCAGACCAATTTCTCTGGCTACGTCGGGCTGGAATACTGGCCGCAGGCAGAAGATCCGACCGCGTCGCTACGTGAGGTCGCAGCTTGGTTAGGGTAGGCTGAGGGTTGCAAACCACGGCTCCGCAGCCTAGGAATCCCCCGATGTTCAAATCTCCCATCGGCCGACTGCGCCTCGTCGGAATGCTCGAAGCTGTCAGCTACATCCTGCTGCTCGGTGTCGCCATGCCGCTCAAATACCTCGCCGGCAAGCCCGAGACGAGAGCCTTCGGCGAAGAGATGGTCTCCATTGTCGGCATGGCCCACGGGATCCTGTTCGTCAGCTTCGGCCTCGTCCTCTTGCAAGTCATGAACGCCCACGACTGGAGCATCAAGAAAGCCCTCAAACCCTTCATCGCCACGCTCATCCCCTTCGGTCCGTTCGTCATCGACAAGCAGCTGAAGCAGGAGCAGGCAGAGGTCGGCGCAGGCAGTTGAGGCAGGCACTAGTCCCGCGTAGACTTCTGCCTGCAGCTTGTTAGTCTAGGGCATGCGCTCTCAAACACACCACCGACCAAGGCTCCTCGGATTCACCCTCCTTCTACTCTGCCAGTTCTCCGCCGCGCAGGCCGAATCGCAGTTTTCCGTCAACCCGATCACCGAGAAGCTGGCGAAGGAATACGCGCTGGAGCAATCCTTCTACAAAAAAGGAACCCTGGTTCAGAATATCCTGATCGCCACCTCCGAGCGGGTGTCGGACTACGCCCACCTCGAGGCGGCCTACCAGTTCGACATGATGATGAGGAGCCTCAAGCCCGACGTCGCCCAGCGGATTCGCGATAAAAGGGTGCTGTGTGTGTTGGTCGGCCACGACGAGCTGACCTCCGACGTCCCACAGTTCGCGACCGACAAGACGGGAGAGGAACTCGACTTCTACAACTGGCGTCAGCGTGGATTTCTCACCTTCATCGGCGGGCGCTTGCGTGGACGTCCGGTGGTACTCTTCGCAGAAGAGGATGTCATGGAGTATGAAGGCGGGATGGAACTGGAGAGCATCCTCATCCACGAGTTCGGACACGTCGTCGACGGCGCCGGTTTTGACAAGGAGCAGAAAGCGAAGCTACTGGCAGCGTTTGATAACGTGAAGAAGCAGGGCACCTACCAGGACGGGCGCGCCGCACAACGATTCCGCCGTGTCGAAAGCGAGACTCCGGTCAGCCTGCTGGATGCCCTGGTTAAAGCGTTCCCAGAGCAGCCGCGTCCCCTGCTGATCAAGTGCTTGGATGGAGGCGATATTCTGGTGAATGGCAAGCCGACGTCGGCCACAGCAAAGGTGACCAAAGAGGACAAGGTGCTCATCGTTTTTGGTGGAGCGAAGCAATGCTACGCAGCCAAGAACCGCTCTGAGTATTGGGCGGAGGGATTTCAAAATTGGTACGACACCAACCGGACGATGGACCACGATCACAACCACATCCATACCCGCGAGCAACTCAAACTCTACGACCCTATGCTGGCAGCGCTGTGCAGCGAGGTGATGGGTGAATGGCCGTGGCGATTCGTCTCACCCCGCGAGCGAGCCGGCACCGGACACCTCAAGGGCTACGATCCTGACAAAGCACCCGTGGTGAAAAAACTCCAGCACATCGTAGAGGCGGGCAACGACTACTACGACGAGTATTGGAAGGACTACTGGAAACTCCTTCATGAGAAGTACCCAGCGACGTCAAAGCCATGAGGGCACAACCATTTTTCACACTGATTTCACGCCCGGTTCTCACGGATTTCATCATTCCCCTGCACCTTCGTGCATGCTTGTATTAGCCGCGATGAAACCCAAAGTGCTCGTCGTCGAAGACGAACCCTCGATCCTCGACAATATCCTCTACGCCCTCGGCAGCGAAGGTCTCGACGCGATTGGCGTGTCCACTGGTGAGTCGGCCAAGGAACACCTCGAAGGCGAGGGCGATATCCAACTCATCGTGCTCGACGTCGGACTGCCCGACACCACCGGCTTCGAACTGTGCAAGGAGATCCGCCTCACCTCGCAGATCCCAATTATCTTCCTCACTGCCCGCGATGCGGAACTAGACCGCATCGTCGGCTTGGAGATCGGCGCCGACGACTACGTCACCAAGCCATTCAGCCCGCGCGAGCTCAGCGCGCGGGTCAAGGCGGTGCTGCGCCGCTACAACATCGGCATCGGCGAATCGGCGTCCGCGGAAGAGAGCTCGATCCCGTTTGAGATCGACGAGAAACGAATGCAGATCCGCTACTTCGGCACCGCCCCGAGTCTCTCCTCCACCGAGTTCCGCCTGCTGCGCACGCTGTGCGACAGCCCCGGCCGCGTGTTTTCCCGGACGCAGTTGATGGAGGCGGCCTGGGAGGAACCCGATGCCGCGATGGAGCGCACCGTCGATGCGCACATCAAGAGCATCCGCGCCAAACTGCGCACTGTCAAAGCCGAGCCCGACCCGATCGAGACGCACCGAGGACTGGGTTACTCGCTCAGAGAATCGTAGTCGGGGCGTCTCGCCTCTAGATCAAAAAAACAGGAGGCGAGACGCCCCGACTACAATGAAAACTCCCGCCATCAGCACCAGTGCAAAGCTCGCCTTCGGTCTGACCATCCTGCTCGCCGGCGCGTTCTACTACCTGTTCTCCCACCTGCACGAACGGGTCGAACAGCAGTACCTCGAAGCGGTCGAGGAACCGATGGTCGATGCCGCCCACCTGTTCGCCTCGCTGGCGGAACTCAACCTCACAGCAGACGGAGAGATCAAGGTCGACACGCTGCGCGAGACCTTCTCCCACGCCCGCAAGCGCGAGTTCGAGGCACAGATCTACGGGCACCTGAAGAAGGCGGTGACGATGCATCTCTACATCACCGACGCGCAGGGCACGGTGGTCTACGACTCCAACGGCGGCCGGGAAGAAGGGCAAGACTACAGCAACTACAACGACTTCATCCGCACCATGGACGGCAAGTATGGCGCACGCTCCTCGCGTATCGACGAGTCGGACCCCGGCTCATCCGTCATGTACGTGGGCGCGCCGATCTACCACGACGGGACTATCATCGGCGTCGCCTCGGTTTCGAAACCACAAGCAGCCACCCACACCTTCCGCAAGCAGACCCACGCGCGCATGAACTGGTTGTTCCGCATGGTGATGGCCGCCTGCCTGCTCGGCATCCTGTTCATCGTCGGCTGGTTCCTGCGCCCGATCCACCGCCTCACCCGATACGCCCAAGCAGTGCGCCGCGGCGAGCGGGTGCAGGCACCAAAACTCGGCCGCGGCGAGGTGCGCCAGCTAGGCCGGGCATTTGAAGAAATGCGCGAGACCCTCGAGGGTCGCAATTACGTCGAGACCTACGTACAGACACTGACCCACGAGATGAAAA
>JBLHKE010000024.1:0-24295 GCA_047619485.1 Verrucomicrobiales bacterium
GAAAGAGCAACATCATCGCACTGGGTCGAGTCTGTAGCGATGCCTCAACCACTGTCGCTGGAGGAGAATTCAGCATCGGAAAAGCCGCGACAGGCGTGTGGCACCTGCGCGTCACGGGTTACGGCGCCGTGCAAGGCACGCTGCTCCTCACTCCAATCTCGACCCCTGGAGGGAACAACCGGAACAACATGATTTCGTATTCCTGATTCCTTAGGGTTTGTTGGGAAATTTCTCCAATGCCGGTAACAATCGGAATCAGAATCCCTAGTAGGCAGAAGAAACGCCCTATTTACTGATGCAAACCACGACCGCCAGCCTCGTATTATTACTCGTCACGGGCACCGGCCGCCTTCACGCTTCTCACCGATGTGGAGATCTGCGGCGGTTTTGTGGGAACGGAAGCCCAAGGCGCGATCTACCTTGAGGCCTTCTAGCAGACATCTTGTCCTCACACTGTACCATTCGAGTTGTCGTCCCTCTAAAAATGCGAGCACCACCTTCACAAATCCTGGTTTCGACGGCATTGTTTGAATAACTGTTTAACATCGCCGTTTGAAAGATCGGTCTAAGACTGCCCGTAGCCATCTACGGAACCGGTTCTAGCAGGAGCCTGTAGAAGTGGCGCGTGTTGCTGGGGTGTAGGAACTCGTAATCTCTTTGATCGATGCCAGAAATCGGCCTGCCGATGATTGCCCAGGGGAGATGGATCCCGAGATCTTCGCTGCCAACCAGAGTGTATCTAGTGGAGGCGACGATTTTGGACAACTCGATGACAACCGTGCCGCTGGCCACTCCGGTGATCTGGATGTCGAGAAAGCTGGCTGGGTCGATTGGGTCGTGGTCGGATAGGAACTCAAACAGGTTGTCGTGGTCGTCACCGTCGGAATCGGCATCCGCTTGCGCCGCATCGCCCTCGATTCCAGTTAAGGCTCCATTGCCGTCGCGATCGAAGTAGAGGAACTGCCACGAGTCGTCGATGCCGTCTCCCGCAACCGGTGCGACATTGTCGTCGTTCGTGTTGAGAACGGTAAAGGCACCGACACCAGCGACCTCCAACCATGTTCCCCTGATGCTAGCTGCAGTGTCTTCGAAAACACTCTGGGGGTGAATCATGCCGTTGGGGTCGATGGCGCTGACCGGTCCTGAGAGCGCCTCCCAGGTGATGGCACCCGGTGGGAGCACCGCGGTGGTTTCGTCGTCGAGGATCGCCGTCGTATTGGCGACCGCGGTGCTGCCCTCACCGAGATCGGGCGTACTTACGACAAGTGCGCGCGGGTCGGTGATCTGGCCGATGAACCCCGGCTTTAGCACGATGCTGCCACCGGTGCTCTGCGTGACCGCGCCGCCAGTCGGATCGAAGCCGGCGTCGAGCACGTAGTTGGCAGCACTCATCTGCGGGTGCCCCTCGACCGTGGTCGATAGCGTCTGTGTAACCGTCTGAGCATCGGCGTGGATCAGCAGTGCGAGCGGGAGAATGAATGTTCTACAGATGGGGATTCTCATATTTTTTAGCGTTCAGTTAGGGTGCTACTTTAGTGGTCGTGTAGGTGATCCGCACTCCATTGAACGTCAGTTGGCTACGAGCTAGTCCAACCTCTAGATCGACCTGTAGGTAGTAGTGGTAGAGCTGGTTGTTGATGATCCCACTGAGGATAGAGAAATCGGTGGCGACGAAGACGTTGCTCGATTGGCCGCTGGTCGACCGATTAGTCATAGCTGCAAGGTTCACACTGCTGGTGTGACCGAACTCGACCCGTTTCAAATGGAAGTCCATATCGGTGAAGTCCTGGTCGCCTGAGTTGTCCTTGTAAGCGAATTCGACCTGCGTCACGGTTGCTCCCTCCGGGAGCTGCACCCCGGCAAAGAACGACATCGAACTGCTCGCGTTTGCAATGTGGATCGACCCGTCAGAATTGCGCACGTAGTTGGAGAAATCGAAGTCGAAGTAGTCCGCATCGAATGAGGTAGCGGGGATCTGCAGGTAGTGGGTCTTCGGGGAGCTGTATTTAAAATCACCCGTGGCGACAATGTCATCATCACTGGTGATTTCGCCAGCAGCATTAATGGTTCCCCCGGCGTCGAGATCGCCGCTGATGTCGGCACTGCCATCGAGATCGAAAAGCCCGTCCTTGTAGATGCTAAGAAGATCGGAGCGGGCGGAGAGTCCGGTGCCATTGCCGATTACGAAAAGGCGATCGGTGTCGTCCCACCCGAGACTGGCCGCGGGTGTGTAGTCGGTATTGTAGCGCCCCAGCGCGACCTCGTAGCCGGAGGGGGCGAGCGTCCCTCGCCCTATCGAGAACGAGTAGTCGCCGCTGGCGATCGTATTGCGCCCCATGGCCGTCGAGTAGTCGCCGCTGGCGGTCGTCGTCCTGCCCGATGCGAAAGTGTTATCACCACTGGCCGAGGTGTTCACGCCGAGTTCGAGTTGGTTGGCCGTCAGGTCGATGAGCCCGTCCGGGTTGTCGATGATCAGTCCGCCCCTGACATGCAGAGCGGCTTGCGGGGCACCAGTGCCGACGCCGATCCAGTCATCGACCACCAGCCCGGCCGTGCCCGACGTCGAGGTGTCGATAATGGTCACGCTGTCATCGGCAAAGGCTGTGACCAGGAGGATATCGGGGTCGGCCGCTGAGAACACGGCATCGTATGCGCCGTCGAGCTGGTTGAAGGAACCATCTCCATCGCGGAAGCGCGCCTCGATGACCGGGTTTGCCGGGTCGCTGGTATCGATCAGTGTCAAAGCGTCGTCAATCCGCGCCGCGACCGCGAGTAGTGAGCCGCTAAATACCACTGAGCGGGTGCCGCCGAGCGAATCAAATTCTCCGGTATCGTCCTTCATTGTCGAGAGTAGGATGGTGCTAGGATTGGTGGCGGCCGACCCGATATCCACCAGGGTCACGGCACCGTCCTGTGCCGCGCCGATCGCTAGCAGTCCGCCACTGAAATCCACGGCAGAGGCACCATCTAATTCCGAGAACGGTCCGACGCCGTCCTTCATGACTGCTTTCAGCATAGGATTTGTCGGCACGCTCATGTCGATCAGGCTCACGGCGTCGTCATCCATAGCCGCCACTGCCAGCAGGGAGCCGTTGAAGGCGACGGCGCGCGCGCCGGCTAGATCGTCGAACCCGAATTGCCCATCCTCCAGAGTCACTACGATTGACGGTGTCCCGGCCGGGTCATCGATGAGGGTGATGGAGCTGTCTAGCCCGGAGCTGACCACCAGCTGGCCACCTAGATTAAACTCCACGTCAGTCGGTCCATCGAGCTTGTCATATCCAGCGACCCCATCGGTGAACACGTTGATCAGGTTGGGGGTGGTTGGATCTGTTGTGTCTACCAATGTGACACTGTCATCGTCGAAACCTGCGATCGCGAGGACGTTTCCGTCGAAGGTGACCGAGTAGGTGCCTCCGAGTTTGTCGAACCCGCCGACGCCGTCGGTGATGACGGATTGTAAGACAGGTAGCATTGGATCGCTGATATCGACCAGCGTGACACTGCTATCCTCACGAGAGGCGATGGCGATGAGATTGCTGCTACTGGCAATGCTGATGGCTCCGTCGAGGAAATCGAATCCGTCGACCCCGTCGATCAACGTGCTCTTAGCTTCGGGGACAAGCAGTGCCACACCCGTCGCGACGTGCAATCCTGCGGCCGGAGAGGAAGTCCCGACACCGACGGTGCCGTCATCGGTAGCGCGTACTAGAGCGGGGATGCTTCCATCCGGAGTGCCCAGTTTGTTGACTGCTCCATCCGCCAGCTTGGCGGCGGTGACAGCTCCGTCGGCCAGCGCTGCCGAGTCAACACCTCCATCGGTGACACCGCGGGCATGCAAGGCCATCGGGACGGCGCTAAACTCGATATCAGGGATCAGTGGCTGGAATGTTCCAGTCGCGGGATCGAACCAGATTCGCAGGAAGAGTTTCGATCCGGCCGATGGTTCGATCGATCCCGGCAACGGCGCCATTCCGGCACCGCCGAGATGCGTCGAGTAGAGCCCGCTGCGCACGTTGATCCGGACAGCCGTCCCCGGTTCCGCGAACGCTACGGCGACGTTAGAATTATTTGCCCAGAGGGCGACCTCGTTGCCATTGGCGTGGTTCGCATCGCTATCTTCAAACAGCAGGAACTTGAATTCTCCCATGCCACGAAAATTCACATTGCTGACCACCAGGCGCCCCTGGTGAGGGATCGAATTGGGGATTTCGGCCTTGGCGACGACGCTCAGCGCGCAAGCGATGGCGATCAGCAGGATGGGAGATGTTCTGTTCATGCCCGTGTAAACCTCCAGTTGGGGACAATCTTACAAGATTACGAAAAAATGATCAAAATTTGCCTTCTACCCTTGGTAATACGCGGATTGGGGCGCAGTTTAGCTGCCGCCGATGGGAGATTTTGACACCAGACAGACCCTTTTGATTAAAATTCGCGACCGCGCTGACCAGCGGGCGTGGGAGGAATTCGTCGATCTGTACACACCTCTAGTTATTCGTTACTCCGCCAGCCGTGGGGTTCCAGACTCGGATCGTGCGGATGTCGTACAGGAGATTTTCAAAGCCATCGCGCGTGCGATGGAGCGCTTCGATTACGACCGCGACCGGGCGAAGTTCCGCACTTGGCTATTCACCGTCTGCCGCAGCAAGATCAACAACTACCACCGGTCGAAGCAGAGGCGCCCGCAACCGGCGGCGTTCGAGGATCCAGATCACTCGATCGAGGATCAGGTGGATCCGCGTGAGGAGAAAGATTGGGAAGGCGATTACCGACGGCACATGTTCCAGTGGGCGGTGGGAATCGTACGTCCGGAGTTCAGCCCTAACCAGTGGGCGGCATTCTGGGAGACGGCGCTCAACGAGCGCAAGGCCGAGGAACTCACGGAGGAACTCGGCATGAGCAAGGGCGCGATCTACGTCGCGAAGTCGCGCGTGATCGCACGGCTGAGGGAGCGTGTCGCCTCGGTAGCAGGAGATTCCGATATCGGCATCGACCCGGATCCAGCTCACCATGACTGATCCTAGAAACAGCGCTTGCCCCGGAGGCAGAACACTCGAAGCCCTGGCCACCGGTCGCCTCGATGAGGCAGCGTTGTTGTCGATCGAGGATCACCTGGAGAGCTGTGAGCGTTGCCAAAGTAGGCTAGATAGATTGAGTAAGCTGGGAGAAGTGGAGCGTTCCGACATCGTCGCCGCGATTCCCGACGAGGATAGCCGACGGGAGATCGAGGAACTCAGTCCGATCCTGAAACGCTTGCCGACCGGATCTGCCCCGCCCGCGTGCGCACCATTTGTCATACCGGGGCATCTAGGCAGCTACGATGTGCGGGAGATGATCGCGCGTGGCGGGATGGGTGTTGTGCTCGAGGCGTGGGATCCGGACCTGCGGCGCTCCGTGGCGATCAAACAGCTATCACCGGAGCTGGCCGATGATGACGCCGCGCGCGAGCGATTTATAAGTGAGGCGCGTGCGGTGGCCGCGCTCGACCACGAGAATATCTTGCCGATCTTTGCAGTCGAGACCGATCCGTCTGCCTCCTACCTCGTCATGCCGCTAGTCGATGGCGAATCTCTCCAGCAGCGGCTTGACCGTGATGGCGCACTGACGAATGATGAGGTTCTATCGTTCGGCATGAAGATCGTCGCGGGACTGGAGTTCGCCCACTCACAGGGCATCGTTCATCGCGATCTTAAACCGGGCAATATCCTCCTCGATCGCGATTGTCGTCGGCTGTGGATCGCTGATTTCGGTCTTGCGCGAGTTGCCGGCCAGAAGTCGCGGGTAACGGAGATCTCCGGGACGCTCGCGTTTATGGCCCCGGAGGAAATCGGCGGAGCGGTCACCGACCGTCGGGCAGACTTGTTCTCGCTCGGTGCGACCCTCTATGCGATGGCGACGGGGAGGCCACCTTTCGAGGCGGCATCGGGCGACGCGCTCGTCCGGCAGATCGAGCAAGATCCCGTCCTGCCACCAAACACCTTGAGCCCGGATCTCGATCCGGTACTCGGGCGCATCATCGAAAGGCTCCTGGAAAAAGATCCTGACGACCGGTTCCAGTCGGCCGCGGACGTTCGCGAGGCGATGGTTCCGTTGGCGGAACGGCCGCGATCACGCTGGCTACTGTGGCCGGCGTTTGTCGGCCTGGTTTTGGTGGGTTTGTTAGCGTTTTTCGCTACCCAGGGCGGCTCCGTCGGAACCTCGGATCCCAGTTCGCCCTACGCGCTCGTCGGGAAAGGCGGTGAGATATTCTACTTCGATACGCTTTCCGACGCGGTTGAGAACGCGGGCGACGGGGATGCGGTCGAGATCCAACTAGACGGCGAGCACCCCTTCGTGCCGGTCGATCTAGGCGAAAGGGATCTGATATTGCGCGCTGCGGCCGGGTACAGTCCGGTGCTGCAAGTGCAGGGCACCTCAGCGCCGGCGATTACCACGCGCGGGCGGTTGTGGCTTGAGGGGCTCGCGTTTCAGAGGAAGAGCGCCGAGGGGATTGACTACCCGATCGTCAGTGGCAGCGGCCGTTCCTTGTGGATCAACAACTGCCTGCTCTCAATCAATTCCAGCGACGAGGCATCCTATCCTCCACCGGCGTGCATCGAGGTGGTAGACTGCGAAGATTTTCAATTGCTCAACAGCAGGGTGCTGAGTCAACGCTTCGCGCTCGTCTCCAGCCGGAACTCGCGTGTGCTTGAAACCCAGCGCATCGAGATACGCAACTGCGCGCTGCTAGGGCTGTGGACCCTCGTCTTCGACCAGCCCGGCGAGAGCCGCGCAAAGGTCGTGATCGAAGACTGCCTGATGATCTGCCGAGTTGGCTTCTACTCTCTCAATCGTCACCGCATGGTGAACTCAAGCTTCGAGACAAAGCGCAATATTTTCGACACCCACCACTCGCTCATCACGATTTCAAAGGCGTTCCCTGATCAGGTCAAGCCGAAGTTCGACTGGAGCGGCGAGGGAAATATTTTCAGTACTGGTGCCAAGTATGTCGAGAGCAGCGACCGCACCCGTTACGTCCGCGGGATCATCCAGCTCGAGGGGTGGAGGCTACTTGTCGACGAGGGCGACAGCTCCGTCGAGGCGACGATCGTCGACCGGGAAGTGATCACCAATGGGGGGCATGAAAATATCACCAAGGTCGATTTGAAAAATGTTCTCAGGGCGCCGCTTGGAAGCGGAGATCTACCTGATGCCGGGCCGCATTTCGAACAGATGGATCCGGGCGAGAACTGGCGGGATTGGTCACAGAGCGAAGAAGGCATGGCCTGGCACGCCGAGAAGCTAAAGTCGTGGGAGGCAGACTGAGGTCAAAAAGGGGGCTCGACGGGATGGCTCTTAAGGGGATTCTCGGGATAAGGACCGGCTCGCAAAATAGAGTAATGACTGTCCGCGACGTTGCGTGAAGGCTTAATTGATGAGACACGAAACGACACAAGAGTCGTCGAAATCCGAGTCAGCCGAATTAGGGTCAGTCAACATCTTTTGCCGAGCGGTAATAGAGGATTGGAAGCCAAGATTCGAAGCTACAACGGAAGAACCGCGCGGCCTGACTGATACGCATCCAGCTAATTGTCTGGGTGTTGCGACGGTTGTTTTTCTCTGCCGCCCGCCATTAAGAACGTACGGATCGGGTTTAGAAATCCTGCTCTGTCGCTACAAGAAACTGAGCGTATGCAGGTCACTCAGGCTAGCTCGTGCCCGCTGGAGACCACTCAAGAAGAATCTAGATCGCACAATTACACGCCGTTCTAGATCAATGATAGGAAACTGCTCCTCTTGGCTCGGCGTCCTGGGCGCCTGCCGGTCGGGGTAGGAGGGGGTGCAGTGTCGAGAGATTTGATTCGCCACCGATTGTTCGGAGCACTAGCCTTGCAGGCATGAAGGTATCGATCATTTCTGTGGTGGCGGGGGGCGCGGCATTGGCCGGCGCCTTGGCGATTTCGGCTTGCTCCACCCTCGAAGTGGACTCCGCTGGCTCGCCTCCGGTGCCTCGCACGCAGCCCGGCTCACACACTGAAATTGCCTACGTCCTTCAAAAGGGCAAGTGGCACCAGCTAAGGATTGACATGGTGGCCAAAGGGCCGCGACTAAACTCCGATGGCGATGCCTACCATCTGCACTTGCGATCCGTTGCGTCGGTGTGGCAGTTCAATCGGCGGACGGGCGACTACGATATTCGGCTGAGCCCTCACGAGTCGCCGAGCGCGGAACAGGGCATGAGGTTTTCGTTCTACCGCGGTCCAACCGTGGATCGGCTCCAGATGAGTCCCGGGAACGGGGGGGGCGGTGGAGGGGCAGCTGGCTGGCCCGAGCACAATTTCACCGAGATCGAATTGAAGGTCGATCCAACGCCGGGCGCGAATGGTGTGGTCACGGAGGACGAGATGGAGTTCCGCGCGATTGGGACGGTGGTGGTGAAACCCGTCAAGCGCGATCGAAGGGCCGGTGTGCTGCCACTGCGCCTCTCGGTGGAACGGCGCTGGCGGGCGGAGGTGCTGCCTGGAAGGAAGGCGCGGTTTACCGAACTGGTGGATTGAGACTCGCCGCACTCTAGGCATCCGAGTGCATCGAGGTCGTCGAACTCGTGATAGGCGGTCGCGCTGGCACTTCCACTGCTTCCAGGTGGAGTGCTATCCGATTGATCTCTGCCTGAATCTCCCCGGAGGGAAATTCGTGGGCGGATTCGAGAGCGTTCAGGGCGTGGAAGTAGAGGACGCCAGCGAGGGGATTGTGTTCCTGGGCGTAGAGTTTGTCCGCGGTTTCTTTGAGGAGACGTCTGGCCTTACCGCGCTCGACGAGATGTTGGGCGACGCGGTCGAGGTGTTGCTCAAACGTCTGCCCCACGGATTCCATTTCGAGTGCCTCCAGTTTGCGCAAATGTTGCTGGTGTTTCCGCATCGCCATCGCGGCTTCGTAGCGGGTTGTGGTGAAAATCCATCCCTCGAGCGAGCTGTGCCCGAGTAATTTGGGTGCCTTCCGTGCGAGAATCGTGAACACATTCTGCGTCACTTCCTCCGCCATTCCACGATTCGCCGTGCGCCGCATCGCCGAGGAAAAAACGAGACCACTCAGCGCATCGACGACCCGCCGAAACGCCCCCGCGTCGCCGTTCTCGGTGAAGAGGGCGAGATCGGTGGAGATAGTTTTTTAAACAGAAGGAATCACTCTAATCAGGCAACTGCAGGCAATCACCGTAAAAGTAACAGGAAAATGGAAAAGCTTTCCAGGAGGGTAATAGAACACCGCAAACCAAAGGCTGGAACCGTCAGCTACGATGGTGGATTGGAAGCAGAGGGTTCTGTCCCTGTTTTTCGATCTTGGATTGCTAGGATTTTTTCTTTCTCAGCCCAGAATTCCTGGAGCATCACGGGACGGGGTAGATGGGGGTGGAGCCCTATCGAGGCGGAGTATCTGAGCTGAGCTGATAGAACGCGCGTTCATCTCGGAGGGCGACCGGGATGCGGTAGCGCACAAGCCCGTCTTCGCGGGTGTCAATGGGGAGTTCGTCGGCCGGCTCCATTGTGCCCGCCGATTCGCGGCCCTGTCGAACCAGGGCGAGCTGGGCGTGTGATTGCAGCGTTAGCAGGACTGCGCGAAAGAGATAGGGGAATGTCGAATGTGTTTTCATACCCGTGCTTTCGGATTCGCGCGGCGGGCATTACACACTACTTGTGGATTTATTTCATCTCGGCGTTCCCGCAATGGGAGCCGATCAATCTCCTGCCTGTCTGTTTGTCAGGACGACCCGGAAACCGGCTCGCACCCCTCTCGAATCTGGCTCGAGAGGGATGGTGGCGTGGGTTTTCGGATCTCCGTAGAGCCAGTAGCAACCGGCGACGGTGTGCTTGTTAGGGACGGCGTGACGATCGCCTATCACCCACTCCGAGACATTTCCTGACATGCCAAACAGTCCAAACTCGTTCGCGGGAAACTGGTCGACCTTACACGGTCCGGAAAAATCGTTGCGCCACCCGGTCAGGAATGACTCGGGCGTCAATCCGATCTTGCGTTGTTTCTCCCTAGGGAGATCGCCATTGCAATCAGCAGCAAGAGCATAACAGCGCACGCCCACCGCCACCACCTGACCGACGCACCGGTTGATTCTCTGATGTCCTCACGCATCGCGCCCGCGCTCTGGTAGCGATGTTCCGGTTCCGGCTACATCGCTTTTTCAACCACTCCGTCGATATGCCGGTCGACCTCAGATTTGGCTGAGGGCGGGGCGAATGCTCCACGCGGGATCTCGCCTGTAAGCAGTTCGTAAAGCATCACACCGATGCTGTAGATATCCGCACGATGGTCTGCTGTCGAACCGTTCTCGATCTGTTCCGTGGCGATGTAAGCTGGCGTTCCGACGACCCCGCCAGCCACGGTCTTGAGCAACTCCGGCTCAGTCTCGCCGGTCAATCTGGCGACGCCGAAGTCGGAGACCTTCGCTACCTTGAATCCAGTGTCGAGCAGGACGTTGCCGGGTTTTACATCGCGGTGTACGAAGCCGTGGACGTGGGGGTATTCTAGCGCGTCACAGATCTGGCGGACGATGCCAAACGCTTGCGATGGTGCCAGCGCGCCGTCACGGATAACTTGCTGCAAGTCGGCGCCCTCGACGAATTCCATGACGATGAAAAAATGCCCGTCGTTCGTCTGGCCGAAGTCGTGTAAGGCGACGATGTTCGGGTGCGAGAGCTTGCCCATCGCGTGGGCTTCGCGACGGAAGCGCTGCGCGAAGTCCTCCTCGACCGACAGTTCGAGCGGCAGCAGTTTGATCGCGACCAGCCGGTCGAGCCTTGTAGACGGCTCCCATCCCGCCGCGCCCAACCAACATCAGAATCTCGAACCCGGGGAACAGCGAAGCGACTTCTTCGATCGGTGGGGCATCCCAGTGTTCTCCAGATCCGCCAGTGAGGTGCGGCGGCGTGAGGGCGCGCTCGAACATCGCTCGCGCGGAGCGCAGCTCGGTTTCGGGCGGATCGGATTCGTCGTCTGGAGTCATCAGGTGCTTGTAGGATCGTAGGCCATCGCCGTCCCCGTTCCATTCGGTTTTTTTGGTGGTTCATTACACGTGATAACGAAATTCTGTCGTGACGGGGCTCGATTTTCCGACGAGGACTGGCATACTAGCAGCATGGCAGAGGACGTAGAGACGCCGACAACCAAGAATCTGGGCGCCTTTCACCAAACCCGCTGGAGCCTCGTTGCGCGGGCGGCTAGCGGGACGAGAGGATTTCGCGGGCGGCCCTGGGAGAGGTATGCCAAGACTATTGGTACCCTCTATATGCCTTTGCGCGCCGCAAGGGGATCTATCCGGCGGATGCGGAGGATCTCGTCCAGGGTTTCTTCCATCACCTCCTCGAAGAGGGCGTGCTCGCCAACGCCGATCAGTCGCGGGGGAGACTGCGGACTTTTCTCATTGCGGTATTCTCCCACCAGTTGACCGACGAGGCACGCCGTCGCAGTGCACAGAAACGAGGCGGTGACTGCAAGGTCGTATCGCTCGATCGCGCATGGGCGGAGGGCAGGCTTGCGGTCGAACCTGCGGATGAACCGCCAGATGCCGGCAGTGTCCACGACCGGCGCTGGGCGCTGTTGTTGCTGGAGAGGACGATGACGAAGCTGACTCGCGAGCGCGCAGATGCTGGCCGGGCGGGCGAAGTGCAGGGGCTCGCCGCCTTCTTGAGTTTCCAGGGCGGTGGACAGGGATCGTAAGAAACGGCTGCCCGCGAACTCGGCTGGACAGTCAATGCGACACGGGTAGCGGTGTTCCGCCTGCGCCGCAGATTCCGTGAGCTATTGCTCACTGCGATTGCCGACACCCTAGCGAGGCGATTGATGCCGAGATGCGAGAGCTGATCGTGGCGCTCGGTTAGCGCCGGGGCTATTCTTCATTCTTGAGGCCGGATCGATCTCGATTGTCCGTTTCGATCTCGTTCCGTCTCGCAGAGATACCGAAGGCTGACGCTGGGCGGTGGCTTGTGCAGTCGTCAGCCGATCTCAAGTCGTGGGAGGATCTGGCGTTTTTTGGAAAATCTGCCGCTCCCGGGGCTGATCTCGAGCTGGAATTGGTGAATGCATCGATACCGCAACCCGGAGGCACGCAGCAGTTTTTCCGTGCACCTTATCTCGAATCGGATGACTCGTTGTTGCGCGAGTTCCTCGCCGCGCGCGATGTATGGCGGGGCTCGTGAATCAATCGCTACAGCATGGAAGTGTGTTGGCAGCTTTCGCGATTTACTTGGCATGGAACGGTCACTGTTCACGACGGCCAGGTGACATTTTGCGAGGCGATTTCCACAAATTTTTTCGAGCAACCGGAGCTGAAGACAATGGATAAGTGGTTCGACCATCTTAAGCGTTTCATCGATCTGCCAGCTGATACGATTATTGTCACATACGACCCGGTTTTCGGCTACCCGAACGCGGTCTCCATCGATGAGATCATAATGATCGCCGACGAGGAGCAGCGCTGGTCGACTCTCGGCCGAGTCGCTAGGGTTAGCTAGATGATCAGCGAGGGCACGGGTCCACGCTGGGGCAGCCCCTCACGCTCGAGTTCAAAATCGGGATCGCCAAAGTGTTCGACCGGATCGCCGTAGGCATTGAGGATCGAGGTGTAGAAATTCCCGATGGTTGCATGTCCCGGCTGCCCGTAGTCAGGCATGCGGATGTAGTTTCCAGGAAGGTTCAAGCGTCCGCCGCAGCCTCCGAGCACGAGGAACGGCCACTCGTGCAGCGCTCCGTGGTGGGCCTCGCCAGCATCGCTCAGATAGACGATCATGGTGTTGTCGAGCATCGTCCCGTCGCCCTCAGGAACGCTGCGCAACTTTTCTGCGAGCCCCGCCATCAGCTTGATATGGTAGCTGCGGATCACGTCGCGACACTCCTCGGAACTTTTGCCATTCGACCCTGTCCCATGGCCGATCGCGTGCACGTTTTGCTCCGTCAAGCCGAGTCCGTGGTAGACGTGTTCGAGGTTGTCCATCCGGATGGTCACGCCATTGCTCAGACCGGTGATCAAGCAAGAAGCAGCGAGCGTGAAATGCGATTCCAATCGATCTGTTCCGAGATCCGAGGCGAATGTATCGGTTAGCTCCGGCGCGCCATCTTTGATGATGTCCTCCATCGTGGCGAGTTTCTTACGCCTCTCCTGCAGTTCCTCGAAGGCGAGCAAGTAGTGGTGGAGTTTGTCCTTCTCCGCGGCAGGCACTTCTTTTTGCAGACGTCTGATATCATCTGATAGAAAATCGAGCATCCCCGATTCCAAGTCGTATCGTTTGCGTCCCTGCGCGGATCCGACCGCGGATCCAAATAGCTGGTCGTAGGCTTGATCTGGACTCGCTTGGAAAGGGAGTTCTCGCCCGGCAGCTAGCGCCGACAGGCCAGGGTAGATAGTCCCTTGCGGGATCGGGTCACCGGCACCACCGACTGCCCGACCGCGCAAGGCTAGTCCGATGTGGCCGAACGGGCTTGGCTGTCTGGACGAGAGGCGTGTGTCGATCGTTGCGCGGAGGGGATTGCCGCTCGAAGTCTCGCTAGGGGAGGCGTGTACACCCATTGCACCGAAGTAGGAAGTGTGTCCAGCTAGGCACATCTTGCCTGAGAAGCCTTGCACGATGCCGAGCTGATCCTTGAAGGGTTCGAGAGCCTTCAAACTATCCGGTAGTGCGTGTTCTTTGAGCGACGCCACTAGTGGTGTCGCCGCGGTGGGCTTCTTTTCGAGCAAAGTTTTTGGGGTGATTGCCTCTGGTGTCAATCCGCTGGACTTGACCAGGAATACAAAGCGCTGTGGAAATGTCTCGTGTGATCCGGCGGCTTCAGCTGCAAGTTGGCGCACCAGCGGTGACAAAAATAATCCACCGCTACCGAGCGATAGATTCTTCAAAAATGATCTGCGTGATGTGGTCATGGTTTCGAGTTTTTCCGGTAGATAAAAGAATCCGAGCTGATCAGCGATACTAGTAACGCTTGGAAGCTGCCGCCGCTTTTCACATAGGCCTGGTCAGCCGCTATTAGAGATGCCGAGTCGCTCGGCATCTCGTTGCGTCCCATCCAGTAGCGGAAGGCGTGGCGCACGAATGATTGTCGAACGCGCTCCGACTGCGCCAGGCGCTGCACCAGTTCCACGGCACTTCCAACCTCTCCATCTAACCGGTGGTCGCCGGTCGAATCAAGACTGCCGCTGGCGTCGATCGGCTTGCCGCTCAGCTCATCGAGTGTGCGGAATCGGCCAAAATCATCGTAGGCCTCGAATGTCATTCCGAGCGGGTTCATCTTCTTGTGGCACCGCCAGCACTCTTCCTGTCGGGTTGGTCGGAAGCGTTCGCGCAATGTCTTCTTTGGATCTTCCGGGACGACGGCGTTCACCGTGATCGGCACGTCCGGAACATGGCCAGCCAGCAGGCGTTCGCGAATCCACTTACCGCGTGTGATCGGGTTCGTGTCGGTATTTTTCGAATGTGCGATCAGCCAGGCGGGATGGGTCAACAGCCCAGCGCGTTGTTCCGGGTTGAGTTCGAACGGTTGCTGCGTTGGGCAATCGAACTGATCGGATTTTAGGTTGTAAGCGTTGAGGAAGAACCGCTGGTCATTGGCCGAGGTCAGGTTCCGCTCGCGCTCGTCGTCCATGAGGGTGAACTGCGCCAACATCGGTCGGATACCGTTCTTATAACAGACCGGCAGGTATTCCATGTAGTCTCTGATCAGACCGCCACTCATACGGTGTCTCGCCGGCTGGGTGCGGAAGTAGGGATGCAGTGCCTCGATGTCCGCGCGGACTTGTGGCGTGAGCTCGTATTCCAATTTCTTCCATGGCTTGTCCTTCCAGTATTCGTACAGCAGGCGCAGGGCTGCCAGCTGTTGCTCGAGTTTTTCCGGATCGCCCTCGGAACCGGAGTGCCCGACGAAAAATTTCTTCGTCGTCAGCAACTCGTACAGCACGTCCTGATCGCGTTCGAGAATGTGCAACACGAGTAGATCTGCCTCGTGGACGAGTTGGTAGGGCACGATCCCCCAGTCGTAGTTTTCGTAGCGCTTGGAGTCCTTGAACACATCCGGCGCGCGGTGGTATCCGAAAAATTCTTGCAAAAACCTCAAGATTTTCGGCTTGGCAATCTCTTCATCGTCGAGAATTCGCTCGATTTGTGCCCGGACGTGCTCTGCCGTGTCGAGCTTAGCATCCCACAGCGTAGCATCTGGTGGATCGTCGGTGAGCGCGAAACTGATCGCGAAAGCCAACTCGTTTTTAGACAGGCGTCGCCGGCCGTGTCGGTCTTCCGCGCCGAGGCCTAACTCCATGCGATAGATCGCCTCTGGTATCAGTGCGATCGCTTTCAGGCAGACCGCCATTCCCTCCCGCACATTCCCCGCCTCTGCGATTGCTCGCAGCATGTAGGCCCGGTAGCGCTCAAGCTCAGCATCATCCGGCGAACGCATTACTAGCGTTTCAAACTGGTGTTGCACCGAGGCATCGATTTGCTCTTGGCTCGGTTTCTCCGATTCTAAAACCGCTCGCAATGCGTCTGCGACATCGCGTCCAAGCTGGTGTTCGACGATCGTGCGTGCATTGCGGAGAAGCGTTTCGAGAGTCGCGGAGTCTGCAAACAGGTTGCTCGCGTAGTCGTTGATTCCGGGGCTTTTCTCCAGCGCGAACGGCTGCCGCACCCGTTGCAGCTCTTCCCAGTGGTGTTTGAGAATGCGATGCTTGGTGCGGTCGTAGATATTTGGATTGATTCGCCACAGGCGAGGTGGTGAGAACGGCAGATCCTCGATCTCGCCGTTGAAAAGTTTCTCATGATTGATGTGATTGCCGTAGGCGAACTGGCTCAACAGATACTGCACACGATCAGACGATTGCGCCTTCACTAGCTCTGCGCCGATCCAAGCCACCGCTTTGGCGCGCGCGGCGGCGTCGGGCTGCACTTTCGCATCTTCGGGCGGCATCTCGCGGCTGCTCAGCTGCTGATGGATGGCACTCCAAGTTTCGAAGTCGTGCCCGAGAGCGATTCGTCCACCGATTCGGTCGAGGCGGATCCCGCCTTTGGCTCGTTTCGGTCCGTGGCACTTGACGCAGCTGGATTCGAAGAATGATTGTATGAAGCCACGTTGATCATCCAAGGCCGAAGACTCATCTTCTGCTGCGACCGGAACAACGGCTCCAAGCGCAAGCATGACTGGTGTCAACAGCTGCTGCGCGCGGAGGTAGAAGGAGGAATTGATGAAGCAATCATACGCTTGAATTGGTGCTCTATTCAAGCCGGCTAAAATCTCAGATCACCGGTTCGACGCCGAGCAGGTCAAATGGTGGAGTTTAGCGGGGTGAATTACCCGGAGGAAACGGCAACGCTGGTGGGAGGTTCAAAGGCAAGTGTATAAGGATTAAGATATTTCCGAACAGGTCCTTAGAAGCCACCGCCGCGGTGGTGGGGAGCTGCGCTTGAGTTCAGCGCTGCTTGCGAAACGGGGGCGAAAACCCGGATGGAGGTGGCAGATGAATTTCCCCTCCACGCCACCTGCGCCGCGCTGGAAGAAGGCATCCTCCCCGGTGAATGGCAGCGGGCGAGCACTTGATCCCTTCCTTTTTGGTTTCTTGGTGGAGGTGGAGCGCCAAACGAAGTAGACTCGACGCAGTCGTTCTAAGAACTCAAATACCCGATGCCTTGCCCATTTCACCAACATCAGGATCCCTTTGCGGAGGCGCGGCGCAAGGACGGCGTAATGCTCAACAACTATCAGGGGAATGACGTTCCCCTCATCCTGCGCCACGCCGACCTCCGCATTGCTGCGCGGGATTGGCAAACCTACAGCTCAGACGCTCCGTTCATGGTGCCAATCCCGACTGAAGAGGACGTGCGCACGGTCAAACAATTACCGCTGGAGGTAGATCCCCCCGACCAGAAAGATTACCGCACTCTGGTGGAACCCTTTTTCAATCGGGCCAAAAAACCCGAGGTCATCGCGCGGGTCGAGGCACTGGTCGCGGACCTGCTTGAAGAGGCGCTTACACGGAACTCGATCGAGATCGTTCGTGAATTCGCCATTCCCCTCCAATCCAAGGCCTTGGCGATTCTCCTCAACATGCCCGTGTCCGAGGCGGACATCTGGATCAGTTGGGGAATGCATGTCTTCCGCGAGGGCGACGGCACTAGCAAAGGTGCCGCCCTTGAGGCATACTCCAACAGCCTCCTCGACCGCGCCGAGGCGAAGCCAGGGGAGGACATCTTCAGTGCCCTCACCCAAGCCGAGTTTCATGGCCGCAAACTGACGCGCGAGGAGATGCTTGGTTACTGCAGCATCGTCTTTGCAGGCGGTCGCGACACCATCATCAACTCCATCAGCGGCATCATCGGCCATCTCTCGGCCGAACCCGGGGATCTCGAATTTCTCCGTGTGGATCCCAAGCGGATCATCGGGGCGAGTGAGGAGTTCTTCCGTGTGCTCACTCCCTCGACCCATCTGGCGAGGAAGTGCCCGCAGGGGGCGAACGTGAATGGTGTCGAGGTGAATCCCGGGGAGTTCATCTCCCTCTGCTTTGCCTCAGCCAACTACGATGAAGACGTTTTCGAGGCGCCTGAGGAGGTGCGACTGGACAGGCGCCCGAACCCGCACGTCGCCTTCGGCTTCGGACCGCATCTCTGTTTGGGCGCCCCGCACGCGCGGTTGCTCGTCCGGTCCCTGCTCAAGGCCCTGTGTGACCGCGTCGCTGGCATCGATACCCTGGCCGACACCCCGAAGTTCGAACGGGAAACAAGTTACACCCGGCGTCTGGCCTACGATGCCCTTTCCGTGCAGTTCCACAAGTTGGAGCAAGGTCCTTCCTGAGCAAATTTAAGAGCCTGTCGGACTTACCCGATCCGGCAAGAATCATTTTATAATTCGCCCAGATCGACCCGCTGAATCGTCATTGAATTCGGACATTTGTTTGCCCTCGGTTAACGTCCGTTGCTGGCGTGTCCACGTTCATCCGGAAATCTAGCTTGCAGTCCAATATCACTGGCGAGCCGCCCATCGACAATGGCGCCGCCACTGCGGATCAGTCGGTGACGATACGATAGTGCTTGCTGCCAGCAGTTGGAGGGTTCTGATCCTGCCAGGTCGTCGTAGTAGAGCTGGCGATGACCGCTGGCTGATCGTCCCAGTCCGCGAGGTCGCTGCTGGTCTGTACCGTGTAACTCGCCCCGACCAAGCTGGTCCACGAGAGTCCGATCAAGCCATCAGCCGTCCGCGCAACCCGCAAGTCCGCTGCTGCGACCGGATCCTCGACATCACTATCAATCACGCTCCACCCGAGGTCTTCGAGTGCGGCAACATCGAGATTGGTCATCTCGAACCTGCGGCCGTAGGGCAGGCGCGACGCCATCAGCGTCCTCTGGAGAACGCCTGCTCCTACCGTGCCGGTGTAGTTCGGCAAAGCGGCTGGAAATATTTTCGACAGGTAACGATCGTCCTCCCAGTGATCAAAATCGTCCAGTTCTAGGCTGCTGACGTCTGTTCCGTTGTCGGCGTTGTAGGCCGATAGAGTATTCTCCCCGACGAAGTCCCCGTCTTCGAGGAGGATCAGCCAGTCATACCAGAACCCCGTATTCAGGCCAAGCGCGTGTCCGATCTCATGCAGCGCAATCGTGTAGAGGTCGGCCTCCCCATCTGGGGGAGCTGAGAGGTGATCGAAATGCCACGCGAATTTCGAGTCATTGTTGAAAGCTATCCAACCACCCCAGACCGGTAAGCTGAGTATCCCCTGCCTCGATTCCCCGTTGAAGCCACGATTGTTAATGCCATCTGGATCGTTGAGTATCGATTTCCAATTAGTCCCGATCTCAGTTCCGCCAAGTCCTGCCGACGGCGAGATGTTGTGGGCACCAGCGTACAGAATCCAAGTGTCGGCCGGGATGCTCCACGCCCCACGGTATTCGTTGGCAGGCGGCTTGCTACCCTCCTGGACGAGCGAATCGCTATCCACGCTGATTGCTGAACTGATCTGCCAGGTCGACCCGTTCGCCGGGTGAGACAGACTGATCCGCGGGTCATCATTGTCATCCGTCAACGTCACCTCGCCGAGCGACTCGTCGATGATGGCACTCCAACGCGCCGCCGCAGCCTCTAGGGCTGCCTTCGCCTGCTCGGCCCCGGTCTCTCCCTGCGGATTTCCAGACGCCGAGAAAAAGTCATTCGAGTCGTAGCTGTAATCGACCTGAATGGTCAAGGACGACGCAATCTCTGCGAGAGAAAGAAGAAGTGATAATGTTAGGGTCAGTCTCGGAATCATCCTGCAGATCTTGTGGTTGCAACCCTGCAGATGGCAATGAGAAAACAAGCGAACTCTCTGTAACCTGAGGCACGAATCCTGTGCCCAGCCGTCGAATCTCCTGCGTGTCACGTTGTGCCTGCTCAGCTTCGCAAGCGGGTGGCGGGGCAATGAACCAGCGACCTCGTCGGTTGCGAGCGACTACTGAATTATAAATCGTGTAATTGGTGTGATTTTAGCTGGTTGAAATGATGCATAACGCATCCCCTGATCGGCTTGCTGCCATCTGCGAAAAAAAATACATAACGTGCTGAATAACAGTCATTTAAATGATCTGTTCGCAGGGGGCGGCGTGGGATGTCGCGGTTAGGAAAGCAATTTCCTAACACCTGCCAAAAACCCAATAGACAGATGGCATAGATCGAGCTAATCGAAGTTTCTCAACCCTAATACCCAAAAACAAGAAACCATGACAACAAGAACCCGAAACACAACATTTGGTTGGGCCGCAGCGCTTTCGCTGAGTGCCCTGATGACGCAAGCCGCACCGGCAGGCGTTTTCGCATTTAGAATCGACAATGCTGGAGGCTCTGACGGTGTAGACAACGACGGTCAGAGTTTTCAGCAACAGTGGGGTAGTCCCACAAACTGGAACCTGGTGAGCGGTGTAGATGATGGAGGCAACGGTTATCCAGATGCCACGGATACCTTCACCATGGATCGAACGACACTGGCGAATAACTCAACCAGGCTGACGACTGAGAGCGCGCCAGGTAGCCTCAACTTTGTCGCCGGGATCACGGGGACGGGGACGGGCAATCAGGACATCGTCTTCAAGTCGAGAGACTTTACCATCGGTGACTTGACCGTCTTGGCTTCCGCGAACCCATTCACTATTCGAGAAGAGAGAGACAAGAGCCTCACGATCAATGGAGTGATCAGTGGCGCGGGCGGTCTGCGGCTGCTACGCAGTGGCAGTTTTTCTGATGGCGTCGACCCGGATGAACTCTTCACGATCGGGGGTTCGTCGCTAAATACGATCACCGGACCGATCCATCTTTTCAACGACAATGCCGCTCAGCCCGGTTTCTGGGTTGCGGACAAGGTGGGAGCGTTCGGTCAATCATCGGAAGTGACGCTCGAAGGAAATTCGGGCGCGACTGGAATCCAGTCACTTCGAATCACCACGAGCGCGATTGGCGGCGAAGGTGCTATCGACGATGATGCGACCATCTTTAGAGTCGGTCGCCAAGGGCTTCTAAGTATCGATGCTGGCGTCAATGAAGCGATCGGAGAAGGTAACCTGTTTGTCGATTTGCTGAGCGATGGAACTTACACCGAGATTGCCCCAGGCACCTACAACAACTCCGAAGCTTGGATTACTGGTGATGGAACCGTGACAGTGATTCCTGAGCCTTCGAGCTTTGCGCTTGTCGCCCTCGGTGTGCTTGGCCTCATGCGCCGCAAGCGTTAGCAGAAACATCCACAAGACGTATCGATTTTAAGCCCCGCCGGTTCAACCCGGCGGGGCAAACTGCTGTCCTGATCGACAGCGGGATCGATCGAGAAAGGACGAGTCGATTTGCACCATTGGGAGATGGAGCCAAAATTAAAATCGACAGCCCGATCCCAACCCACTTTTCTGGATTCTAGAGGAATCTAACAGTCATCGAATCATTACCACCGCTCCAATCCAGCTAGGGGCGGGGCGAACGGAGGCCAACGAGGTGGATCCACCTTATCCGTTAGCAATTAAAAACACACAATAGAAAAGAGCCATGTTAAAAAAAATTAAAAATCCCGCAATCGGTTGTGCAATAGCATGTTCGGTTTTCATCCTGATGACCCAAGCCTCACCAGCGGCACTTTTCACATTTAGAATCGACAACGCTGCAACCAGTGACGGTCCACCCACCGACGACGGTCAGGCTTTTCAGCAGCAATGGGGCAGAGCCGTAAACTGGATCCTGGTGAGCGGTGAAGATGATGGAGACAACGGCTACCCAGATGGCACGGACACATTCATCATGAATCGAACGGGATTTGTGAATAACTCAACCAGGCTGACGGAAGAGAGCGCGCCAGGCAGCCTTGTCAGTGTCGCCGCGATCACCGGGACGGGGACGGGCAATCAGGACATCGTCCTCAAGTCGAGAGACTTTACCATCGGTGACTTGGTTTCCTTGGCCTCCCCGGCTCCATTCACTATTCGAGAAGAGAGAGACAAGAGTCTCACGATCGATGGAGTGATCAGTGGCGCAGGCGATCTGCTGCTTTTACGCAGTGGCGGTTTCTCTGACGGTGTCGACGATGATGAACTCATCACAATCACGGGTGACACGCCGAATACGATCACTGGAACGATCCGACTCTTCAATGACAATAACAGTGCCGACAATCCCCAGCCCAGTTATTGGGTTGCGGACAAGGTGGGAGCCTTCGGCCAGGCACCGGAATTGACGCTCGAAGGACGTGCCGGCAACGGAGGAATTGCATCGCTTAGAATCACTGCGAACGCGGTCGGCGGCGAAGGCGCAATCGACGACGATGCGACCACGGTCTTTATCGGCGCTAAGGGTGTTCTGAGCGTCGATGCTGGCGTCAATGAAGGGGTTGGAGAAGGCAACCTATTTATCGATTTGCTCGGCAGTGGAACCTACACCGAGATAGCTCCGGGCACCTACAACAACTCCGAAGATTGGATCATCGGCGATGGCACCGTGACGGTCGGGGTTATCGTCTCGCCATCCTTTTTCGCCATCACCGAGATCGACTACGCGCCGGATGCCGAACCGAACCCGACGATAACCCTGACCTGGCGCAAGACTGGTGCGACGAGCTACAGGGCAGCTTACTCTTTCGACCTGGGCGACTGGGGCTCTGATCTCGACGACAGCATCAGCGAGGACCGGGACGAACGCACTGACGATGCTGAACAGATGACGGTGACGTTTCCGCTGACCGGCGACCAGGTGACCAAGCTCGAAGTCTTCTTCCGCATCGAGGAGGGCTAGGGGACGGGCGAACGCTTGCCATTTCAGGGCAGTTCTGCAAAGATGGCGGCGATGCAAATCGCCGCCATCTTGATTTTGATCCTAGTGCAGGCTAGTTTCTGCTAGGAAATTGCTTTTCTCCGATCCCGGTCAGCGCATTCGACAAAATGAACCGAAAGTCTTCTGGGACTCGACTTCCTCTCCTCGCTTTCATCGGTCCCGGTCTCATGCTCGCGGCCACCGGTGTGGGGGCGGGTGACCTTGCGGGCGGTGCCTTCGCTGGGATGCATCTCGGCGTTGCAGTGCTCTGGGCGATCGTGCTTGGGGCGCTCTTCAAGTATGTTATCACTGAGGGGCTTGCCCGCTGGCAACTCGCCACTGAAACGACCCTGCTAGAGGGCGCAGTCCTGCGACTCGGGCCAGTCATCCGGTGGGGGTTTCTCGTTTACCTGCTACTCTGGTCCTTCGTCGTTGGAACGGCTCTCGTCGGAGCCTGTGGAGTGGCCACGCATGCCCTTTTCCCAGTTTTCGAAGAGGCCTCAACTGCGAAGATTGTGTTCGGGATTTTTCATTCCCTTGTCGGTCTCGCACTTGTCTGGATTGGGTCTTTTCGCTTTCTCGAAAGAACCATGGCGGTGCTCGTATCGGCCATGATTGTTATCGTCCTCGCGACCGGTGTATTTGTAGGAACCGATTGGGGCGCGGTCCTCCGTGGTCTGACCGTCCCGAAGATTCCCGACCACCCGGAAGGAGTCGCATGGACCCTCGCTCTCATGGGGGGAGTCGGCGGAACCCTGACCGTCCTCTGCTACGGTTATTGGATTCGCGAGAAACATCGCTCGGGCCCTGGAGATCTTCGCATCTGCCGCTGGGACATCGGCATCAGCTATTTCCTGGTGGCCCTCTTCGGTATCGCGATGGTGATTCTTTCCGACGGTCTGCAACTCAGTGGGAAAGGAGCCACTCTCGTGGTCGACCTCGCCGATCGGATCGGTGAGAAAACTCACGCTTCGGTAGAGATCCTGTTCCTCGCCGGGGCCTGGGCAGCCGTGTTCAGCAGTCTCCTCGGTGTCTGGCAGGCGATTCCATATCTCTTCGCTGATTTCTGGCATCTCCATTCGCAGAAGAAAACTCTCTCCCCGGATCAGTTCAAACCCTACCAGGTCGACACCCGCGGAAAGGCCTATCGTGGTTACCTGATCGCCCTCGCACTGGTTCCGCTGTTCGGTCTCGGTTACGATTTCCAATTCGTCCAGAAAGTCTACTCAGTCTTTGGAGCGCTCGTCATGCCGATGGTCGCGCTGGTGCTTCTCCTGCTCAACGGGCGAGCCGCCTGGGTCGGACAATCAATGCGCAACCGCTGGTGGACCTCGCTCACCCTCGCCATCATTCTCGGCTTCTTCGCCTGGGTGGGTCTTCCTAAGTTACTCACCATCCTCGGTCTGGATTGGTAGCCTTGCTGGGATTTGCTTTTCTGACCTCGATGTTCCGCGACGCCTGAGGCACGCAAGGTCATCCGATCTATTTCACTGAGATAGCCATCGAGGTGGTCTGAGATCGTCCGGGGTGGAGCAGCTCATCAAGGCTGCCGTTCGAACACGGCATCCTTGATCGTCAGCGTGCGGGTGATCTCGCCGAGGCACCACCTTGGTGATCTTCACCTGCAGATCGTCGAATGGTCCTTTAGCACCGGCTTCGTCTTCCTTCGCTGGTGCCGCGCCGCGTTCTCTGCGTTCAGGCACTCCTTGCACAGCTTCATGCCGTCCGGAACCAGCTCCTCTGGCCCGTGTAGCCTGAATGGTTCGCCCAGTGAGATCAGCCCGTGGGTGATACCAGGAAACGACTCGCCGCCGTCGGTGGGCAGCAGATCGGGCGTGAGGTCTTGCTGGTTATCGTTCATTGCTAGGAGTCTGTCGGACTTAGATGATTTCGAGCAAAACGTTTTAGACTTCAGTCATAATCCGCTGTCCGATGCAGGAGTATATTGGAATATTCGCCAAAGCGGAGGGTGGATTTGGGCGAATTCTAAAACGATTGTTGCCGGATCAGGTAAGTCCGACAGGCT
>JBLHKE010000025.1:0-23972 GCA_047619485.1 Verrucomicrobiales bacterium
TTGGGCTAAGCTATCTGGTGATAGTGGGCGCTTTAGCAACGAAGACAGCGGGGATTTTATCAAGCTCCAGCCCGCATGAGGTTTTCGGAGGTGCCCCTAATACGATGAAAAACACCAGCCGGGCCACCGCCACCGCCATTGTCCTGCATTTCATGCTCAGCAGCGTGCTTGCCGATCCACCAGCGATCACCGAGATCCGCGCGCGCTACGCTTAAGTCGATGCGGCAGAACTGAAATGGGAGCCTCTAGAACCGCCATTTGAAGACGAATACAGTGGCACCTTCAGGCGTGGATTACTCGACGGCAAGGTCGTCAAAACCGTCCTCGGCTTTAGCATGGGCGACCATGGTGGCAGCACCGCCGAGACCTACTACAATCAGGAAGGCGAACCCGTATTCCTGTTCCACTTCCGCTCGCACTGGACTTTTACCGGCAAGGAGGAAGGCGATACGGAAGACCGCGTGACCGAGCGACGCGTCTATTTCAACGGTGGACAAATCATCCGCGCGCTCGAGAAAAAATACGTATTCGCCGATGAGTCCGAGATGCAGAAAGCGGCCAACACGGCGAAGCACACAACCCTCGATTACTCCCCGCAGGCCGCCGCAAGGTTGTTGCCGACGCTGAAAGAGCTGCGCGACGCCAAAGCCGCTAAGGGCTTGTCAGTAAATAACTCCTACAATCTGCTGGTTATTTTGGCCATCACCCGCGTTAGCTTCCAACTCAATTAGCGCGCTATCATCGCTGAAATCTGCCTTGGTGATGGCTAAAATTACGGCGCATCTTTGTATGCCTTATTTCCTGACAACCCCTAAGGTTGTCGTCCTCGCCAAGAACCTGGACAGAGCCAATCAACGCCTCACCGAATCAACGATCTCCAACTCGCCCAAAGATTGGGGTTCAGTCGCGACCCCGGACAAGCGCCCGACGCAGAACACATCGATATCCGCAGCCAACGCCGCGTTTGGAATCCTCATCGCCCTCGACCTCATCCAAGAAGGCGAAAACGCCGAACGCCCACGTTACATCGACACCGATATTTTGGAAGTGAGCAAACAGGCAGCCACCGTCGTGATCACTCTCGACGGCCTCCTAGATGACGAAATCAAAAGGATCCGCTACCGAATCGCGCTAGAAAAAACCCCGGCAGCGTGGCAGCTGAAAGCCATCGGTCAGCAAACGCAGAAATGGCCTGATCGTAGCCCAGGCAAGCAGTCAATCTGGCGCAAACCGACCCATTGAAGTGAATCGAAATTCTAGTTGATGGTAGAAACTCGACGGATATAGTGGACGTCCTGATGAATTTACCAACAAGCCCACAGCCGCCCAGTCTTCCCGACTTGGCAGGCCAAAGCGGTTCATCAGGAACTAGAGAAAAGCCGACGTGGCGGAATTGGTAGACGCGACGGATTCAAAATCCGTTATCTTCGGATGTGCCGGTTCGATTCCGGCCGTCGGTATTTCATTCATAATAAGCGAGTTACGTGACTCGACAGGGCGCAACCACCCTAACAATTGTTCTAATTGCGACCAAATTGCGACCAAATAAATCTAGCGGTGCTTTTGAATGATCTTCGAGCCACCGGAATTTAGAGCGATAGGCGGATCGCATCGCGCAATTTCCTGATCGAGGTGCCGGAAACATCCCTTGTCTCCATCTGGCGTTTGTTCCAGTGCAACACGAGCTTGCGCGTTGCGAACTTGAGGCCGGCGATGGGCTTGATCACGAACACATCTCCCGGCAGCCGCTTTGCACCGATCGATGGGAGCACCGCGGCGAACTCGCCGCTCTCAACGAGGGCGAGCGCCTGGAGGAAGCTGGTGGATTCGACGGCAGGCTGCCATGGGATCCCGACCGACTCGAAGTAGTCGGCAATTCACTAAATCTGGGCCTAAGGGCGCGACTGGGTTAAGAACGGCCGGCAAAACAGCCATAATACTTTGAGCGGGCCTATCTATCCGTGGCTCGATTTAACCCAAAGTTAGAGAGAAAATGGCGAGACCAACACACTACTCGCCGGCGATTGACGCGTTTCTCGTGTCTGCACTCTACCACGAAGCCCGCCGCAAGCGCGTGCCCATGACGAAGCTCCTTGATGAGCTTCTCAAGGGTGCGCTGGAGGGATCTGAGGGGTGGAAACTGGCACAGACGGATCCGACATCGCTGGCGAAACGACGACAGGGCTACCACCCACAACAACGGGGGTAGCCGAAACAACAACGCCCCAGATTTGCATGAGCCCGACCGGCGACGGTCGGGCTCTTTGCATCTCTGGGCTAAGCCACGCCTAACAGTCGAGAGCATCCCAACCCGCGACTCCCCTCCCCTTCGCAGGGCACCCGCTGCCCGCACTTCAACTCCTTCAACGATTACCAGCGCCGGCACTGAGCGCGAACAATCTGCCATGGCGTGCCGCACGAGCGGCACCACCGGAGCCGGACGGCTGATCCCCGGGCGCTCGGCGCCAGATCGGCCTCCGGCTCCAACATTTTATGAAGCAGCAATCAACCCTAACAACACAATAAATCCACAACCACAACTAAAAGCAAAACCACGAACAATGAAACACATTATCGAAATACTGATCCTGCTCGCGATCATCGCCTCCATCGGAGCACTGACGAGCTGCAAACCCGAGAAATCGTTCCCCGCTCCGCCGCCCCCTCCGGAACCACACGATGTTCTCAAGGAACAGGTCAACCAGGAGCGCGAATTACGCGAAGAGGCTGAAACTCGTGCCGATAAGGAATCGTCCCGGGTGAAATTCTGGGAAAGCGCGTGCGTCTTCGTCTTCGTCGGAGCCTGCATCGCCTTCATCGCTGGCACAGCTATCGGCTCGAAAGGGAGGAAACATGCAGACTCCTGAAGAAGATCCCCTTTGGGATGGCGATCTTGAAGGAAGCGATGAGAATCAGCTCCCAGCGAACACCTCTCGTCCACATGACGGAGGTGACGGGCCGAAGCGGTTCCAGCTAGAGCTGATACGGAAAGCTTGGAAGCCCGAGCCGATCGAGAAACCCACGATCGACCCCGAGCTGCCGAAGATGCATTGGCCGGAGCGCTGTGCGGAAGCAATCCGCTACGCGTTCCTCACCGCCGAACACTGGATCAGCCGGCACGGCGTGCTGCGTGAGTGGCTGCGCCTCAACCTCTGGGTTGGCGTCGCGCTACTCGCTGCGGCGCTCCTGGTCGTCCCACCGGTCACGATGCTCCTCGAGGGCGTCGCCGAGTGGGCCAGCCTCATCGAGTCCACCACGTCCAACGTCGTCGCCACCGTGATGGGCCTGCCGCCGATCGTCATCGCGATCAGCTCGGTGCTGATCCTGATCAAAGTGCTCAGTCTCCGCTGGCAGAGACGCAAGCGCCGGCGGGGCTACCAGGATCAGAACGACCCATACAATTAGAGCCGCGAACCAAACCCAAACAGAACAAATATGAAAACAGAAACACAAGCAACAAGCATCACGGTCGCGGTGCGCGACCTCCGCCAGATCCTTACCGGTTTCGGCAAGGTCATGGGCAAGACCGCACCTGATTCCGCCCTCGGCTGCGCCCGCTTCATCGCGGACGGGTCGGGACACGCCGACTTGGCCGCGACCGATGGCGACACCTGGGCGAGCATCCGCCTGACCGACGCAGCCACGGAAGGCAAAGCTGAGTTTCTCGTGCCGGTCGATCGGCTCAAGGAACTCGTCAAACCAGCCAAGCCCGCAGATCTCTGCTGCCTCTCCCCATCTGGGGATGGCGTCTCGATATCGACCGGCACGCGAACCAAGGTAGTGAAGGTGCCTCCGGCATCCGCATTCCCGCGGCCACCAGTGTTCAGCGGCAAATCTCACCCCTTACCGCCCGGAGCAATCCGGGCGATTGGAGAGGCTTTGCGGTGTGCCAGCACCGACAAGACCCGCGGCGTCCTCAACGGCGTCAGCCTCGACACCTCCGGCAAGGGGCACCACATCGTCGGCACCGACGGTCGCCACCTCTACACTGCGAACTCGTTCAAGCTGCCGATCTCCAAACCCGCGATCCTCGCCTCCAATCGCCTCTTCGATTGGAATCCGATCAAGGATGCGAGGGAGTGGAAACTCCGCCATGTGCATGACAAGCAAGGCAGAGGCGGCTCCTACGAGATCACTGCAGGTGCGTGGCGGATCATCGGCAAACTGGTCGATGGCGATTACCCTTCCTGGCGGCAAGTCGTCCCCAGGAACGGCGATCTCACCAGCAAGGTGACGTTCGATCCCGAGAAGCTAAGCGAGATCGCGCCGACGCTGACAAAGCTGCCAGTGGCCAGCCTCGACGGCAACAACCACCCCATCGTCGTTCGCGGCGACGGCAAAGTGGTCGAGTTGCTGTGGAAGGAGGCGATCGACGAACCGTATCAGGATCTACCGATCCCCGGGACGTCCTCCAGCGGCAAGCCTTTCATCATATCGATCGACCGCAGATACCTTGCCAAGGCATTCGCCTTCGGATTCGAGGAGATGCAGGTCGCCGACGAGATGAGCCCGGCGCGCTTCACCGACACCGAAGGCCGGCAGATGATCGTCATGCCCCTACGCATGACCGGCGGCATCCCCCCCGAACGATCAACGCCACCCGCACCAGCAAACCGCACCCGACAACCAGCAAGAAAACCAAGACAGAAGATGCCCGAGAAAACCCCACCGAGAAAAGCACCGACACAGCCAGCCGACTCGATCGACGAGGCCATGAGCGAACTGGCGAAAGTCAGAGACACCCTCCGCGAGGCAGCGACCGGACTCCAGTCCGCCGCCGCCAAGTTGAAGAGGGCAAAGCAAGAACAACGCACCGCGAACAAGGAGATCAGCTCCGTCCGCTCCACGCTCGAATCGCTCCGCAAGGTGCGGCTCTAGCGAGCAATACCCCACCACACAGACACGCAGAGCCCGGCCGGCGTTCCATCCGCCGCCGGGCTCTTGCATGCCAACCCATCACCACCAATCCAAAAACATGAGCAACAGCAACAAACCTAACACCGACCTCCTCAAAGTCCTCACCCGCGAGGGAGTCCTCATCAACGTCAGCGTCCGCTACTGGCGGGCGAACAAGAAACTCAACGCACAAGACCTCGGGCTCGACCCCGACGACGTGTCCGACCGCCTCATCAGCCTCGGCCACAAACGTCTACTCCCCCGTGAAGCAACGTCGCGCCTCAACCTGATCGAGAGCCGCACCCACGCCTTCATCGAGACCAACACATTCCCGTTCCTCGGGGGCATCGCCAAGTTCCTGCCGAACCCGAAGCTCGCGGAGGTGCAGGCGAAACTCGCCGAGTTCGAGTCCGAGTTCGCCGACGCCCGCGAGGCGTTCATCGACAGCTATGCAGCTAACCGCGGCGAAGCTCTCGAAGAGTGGCAGGTCATGGCAACCCGCCTGGCCGCTGATCCGAGGGCGCTGATGGCGGCGATCGCGGACGCCTTCCCCGCCGCGAGCCGGCTGCAGAAGAAGTTCGCCTTCGACGTGCAGATGTTCCAGATCGCCGCGCCAGCCAACCTCAGCCGCGAGCTGATCGAGGCCGGCGAACAGGAGCAAGTCATCGAAGCAAGACGAGCTGCCGCCAGCGAGGCGCGGGTGCGGATCCAATCCGACGCCACGGCCTTCGTGGCCGAGTGCGTCACCGACCTGCGCCAGCAGACCGCCCAGCTCTGCGACGAGATGCTCAACAGCATGCAGCGAGGCAAGACCGACGGAGTCCACCAGAAGACCCTCAACCGCCTCGTCCGCTTTATCGACCAGTTCAAGGCGATGAACTTCGCCGACGATCGCGAGATGGAGCAGCGGCTCGAACAGGTGCGCTCTGAGTTCCTCGAACGCAGCGCCGGCGACTACCGCAACAACCCGGCAGCCCAGCGTGACCTGCAGAGCGGCCTTACCACCATGCGCGACCACGCCAACGGACTCCTGGAACAGGACGCCAAAGAGTTGGTCGAGCGCTTCGGCCAGATGGGTCGGAGGAAGCTGCAACTCGCGGGCTAGAAAACAAAACAACAACGGTGCTGTGCGTCTGGATCATCCCGATCCGGCGCACGGCACTTCCACCAATCGATACCCATTATGCTAAGCCGCAACCACATCATCACGGCGCTCGCCAGTCATGCGCAGCACGTCCATCTCAGCACAACGTGGGAGGAAGATCCCACATTCACCTGGGACGGCGACGGATCCGACCCGACCACCAACGGATTCTACGCACACGACGTGACCGTCACCGCCAGGAAAATCGAGGAAGGTCAAATGCTCGAAGCCGCGTCCCACCTCGGTGGGAGCTACAGCCAATTCGGTGGCCCGCACTGCCCAGATATCCACGGATACTTTCCGCAGATGGCCGAGGAGGCGCTCGAAGAACTTGGAGAAGCCGGTGCCGCCCAACGCATCCGCCAGCTGATCCACGCCGACTACGAGTGCTCCACCCCCTAATCACGAGAACGGGCATGCCGGCATCGGCGTGTCCTTCTCATCCCAACGACAACCAAACCAGAACCCAAACCCAAATAACATTATGTCCCACTTCGTAACCATCAATACACAGATCCGCGACGTCGCCGCCCTGCGCGACGCCTGCGGTGAACTCGGGCTCCAAGTCCACGACAACACAACCGCACGCGGCTACTCCACCGCACACACACCAGGCGAACACGTCATCCGCCTGCTCGTCCTCCCGAGCATCGCCACAGACATCCTCGTCACCGGGAATCTCCCCGCCCTGGAGCTTCTTGCCGAACATCGCGTAGATTCGATTTGAAAATCGAATTCATGCGCCGTGTCTGCGGGTGGTTCGGATTTCTGCGTTGCAGAGACGTGACGCGAGTTTCCAAACACGCGACCTCTCAATGGCACGATCCCATTCTCTTGCTCGCCTGTGCCCCGCCGCCCCGTAGACCGTAGAACGAACACCCCGTTCGTTCGGATCGAGCGTCAGCGATGATTCGCGCACGTTCTCTGAGTGAAGAAGATCCGAGATTCCCTTCAGTCGGATCCCGCTCTGATTCCAAGTCTGAGAGCTTGGCGACGCCAATGGTTAAGTTAGCAATCACAGGCACCGAGCTGGGGAACCATTGGCCCAGAGGCCTCGATTCCCGAACGAACGGGGGCGTTCGATCTGCGGCCTACACCCTTCGCAAATCGAATCTCGGGCACCAGCGCCTCGATGAATTCAACATTTTCGCGACCACCGAACTTGTCCAAAAACGTGCGTTTGATTAGACGGACAATCGTTTTTTACTGGCTTTCGCAGAGCAATGCCGTCCCAGGGCGTAGGCCTCCAACCGACGGGTCGAAAAAAATGCGATTTGTGTCGCTGGAATCTAGCAATTCGCCAACAGTAAGTAAAATCGGGAATTAAAAGTGGGATCTATCCGAGCTGCCCTTCCCGATTTCACTCGGGGTAATTTGACTAACCGGCACTTAAAGAACGATGGAAGGATGAGATCCACGCCACTGCGGCGCGGTTCTGCGAGTCCGTTTGAGCTCGAGATGCTGGAGCCGAAAATCCTTCTGTCGGCCGACGGCTTGCTCTCCGCAGCCCAGGCCGGCTCCCCTGACCAACCCGACGTCGCAGCCGAGGTAATATTGGAAGCAGACTTGCATCTCTGCGCCGCAGGTGGTTCCGATACGACGATTCTCTACGACCCGCAGGATGTGGTGGACGGTATGTTTGATGGGGTCGAGATCGCTGAATCTGAGGACGCGTTCGAACCCTCATGCGCGGATGCGGTGCAAGCCTCCAACTACGCAAGCGACCACGATGATGATGGTGGCTTGACGGATCTTACCGCCGCTCGCGACTCTGCCACTGTCACCGACGGCGTTACAGAGATCACCGAAACCGCCGTCGAGCGTCTCGCGCCATCCACCAGATCGCCGCTGTTGGTGACAGCGTCATCGCCGATCGACGCAGACCTTTCCCCGACCACCCTTTTGCTCTTCCTTGCGGACAATGCACCGCAAAGACAAGTGACCACACTGCAAGCCGCGCACGGCCCACCTGCCGAAGGCGCGACCTCAAACAACGGCCACCCGCTGCCTGACCAAGGCGAGCCGGTGCCGCTTCTAGAGGAGGGCTCCCCCGCCAGCGCGGGAGCCACTCGTGGTGACGTCACTCTCTGCAACATCAAATCGGAAACAAAACCATGACACACCGCATCAAACGCAATACGATTAAAACACGGGCGGGATCCCTGGCCGTGTTTGGGTTTTTGATCTGCTTGACTGTCGGATGGGTGGTCGCTGGCCAGCTCATCGGACTGCGGAAAAGCTCCGATGGCACGAACGTCACCGTGGAATTCCAGTCGATCCCCGAGAGCCTGGTGGAGGTCTGGATGAGCGATTCACTTGATGAGTGGCGCTTGGTGGGAATAGTTCTGGGCACTGGCGAATCAGTCAATTGGATCGATCCCGAGGCCAGTGAGGTTGACGAACGATATTACCGCGTGGTGCAGAAACCTTACACGGAACCGGGCGTCACTGACGCCGACACCGATGGCGATGGATTCACCGATATCTACGAGCTCACCCATCTAAACAGCGGCCTTGATCCGCTGACCACCAACCAAGTTTCCTCGATCTCGGCAGCATCGATCGCCATCGCTGCCGGCGGATTCGAAACCGCGCCGCACCAGACCGAGGTCACGATCCAAGTTTCACCACCAGGCGCCTACCCGATCGCGGTGTGGCTTGAGGGTGGCGACGGCTATGGCAGCGGCGTCTCGACCCATTTTGTTGGCGGCTCTCACCCGCAGACTGGTCCAGCGAAGATTACCAGCGGGGATGGGCAGACCTTCCTCGCCGCCGCCCCTCATCCGAGTGCCGCTGCGATCATCGTCACCCCGGACGCCCTTGGCAAAGCCGTCCTCGTGCTGACTTCGAGCAATGAGATCGGCGAACACTGCACTGTCCACGCGAGAGCCGGTCCCAGCTCGGCAATCGAGGGAAGCCAGGCCCAATCCCCTGCCATCGCGTTTGAAAAAGGTCGCCTCGACGTCGCGTTCCCCCGCAATCTGGTGCGCGGACGCTACGCGACGGCGGTGCTGACCCGCAGCTACAATGGCCAACCGCTCACGGATCACCAAGTGGTGTTCTTCGTGCAGCGGGTGCGGGTGAATGGCGAGTACATCGAGGTCGATCCGGACAATCCCCGAGCCCTAGACCCCTACGCCTCGGTCGTCCCCAGCCAGGCCCTGCAATCGACCAACCCCAGCGGAGTCGCGCTTGCCGAAGTCTTTGTCGAAAACGTTGTGGGTCTCGAATCCGTAGAGGTCAAAGCACAGGATTTGGAGGTGTTCGGTGAATAATCTAATCCACTCCACGCAATCGAAGCACAATGTCAGCGAGCCGCAGGCTCCGCTCAGTGCTCGTCTCCGTCTCACTCCAATCGGCGCCGCCGCGCTGGCGCTCATCCTGGTGCTCGCCGGGCCGGTTCGGATCTCCCTTGGCCAAGGAGAAGAATTTGCCGGCGATACGGCGACGGGATTGGTCGGGTCGGATGCGATCCCTCCGCAGCCCTCCGCCCAGTCCTCCGGCATGGGGATTGATGTCCTCGGCATTTCCACCGGCAACGGCGCCTCGGGTTCCCCCGAGCCGGATTTCAATCCCAACCGCTCGGGTCCGGGCATCAACATTGGCTTCGGCCAGGTGATTTTCGACCAAACTGACTTGTTCATCAAAGGCCGCGACGAGGTCACCGACCTCGTCATCGCCCGACGGCACTTGTCGCGTCGCGATCAAGTTGGGTCCATCTTCGGCCCCGCCTGGGCCTTCAACTACTCGCATTCCCTCAAGAGAGAAGGCACCGGTATGCTGGTGACGTCCTATGGACGCACCGATCTCTTCAAAAGCACTGGGACAGATGTGTGGGAGGGCACGGAAGGACGTTTCGGCCGCCTGACTTTGACCACGGCTGACATGTACACGCTGCGCATGCCGCACGGCACGTTGTTGACATTCAAAGGGACCGCCGCTGTGGACAACCTAGCGTATCTCAAGCAGATCACCTCCCCGAACGGCAACACCCTGGTATTTACCTACGATCCCAACACGAGCGGTAGGTTGATGAAAATCACGGATTCCTTTGGGCGAGATATCAATTTTACCTACAATGCAGCCGGCTACGTCACAGAAATTGCAGACTTCACTGCCCCCGAAGAGCGCAAGCTGGTTTATACCTATGACACCGACGGGCGACTGACCAGCGCCCGCAGTCCGACGGTTGCAGGTGATGGCGGTAAGAACGCATTCCCGGCCGGGAAAACCTATGAGTACAAATACCTCGGCTCGGTTGCGCCCCAGTTGAAGTACTACCTCAACAAGGTGGTTTTTCCGAACCAGGTCGGCACTACAAGTGCCCCCGGAACCGGCAAAGCCCGCTACACCTGGACCTACGATCCGGACAATGCCGCGACGAACACCTATTTCGGCTACATCAAATCACTCACCATCGGCGAGGCGCCGACCGTCCCACCGACCCCAGGTGCTGTGTCAGACGGGGGACCGTTCCGCTACAGCTATCGGGCGATTGCTGCTCCCCCGCAACAAGGCGACCCCGACCCCGGCCCGAACGAGGTGCAGCGTGAAGTCACCGTGACGGACCGCATGGGAACCAAAACCGTCTACAAAACCAACTTCCTCGGCCAAGTGCTCACCGAAGAGGTGGTATCCAGGCGAATGGAAGGCGAAGGCATCGTGCCCGGCGAGAGCGAACCAACGAAATATTCGACCTCTTTCCAATACAACGTCGATGGGCAGCTGACGCGCCGCGACGATCCGATGGGATCGCGAACCGAATTCCTGTATTCAAATCGTGATCGCGAAGCAAACGGGATCAATGATGAAGGCCCCGACTACGATGCGCAGAACTTTCCGCGAAACATGGAATTCCCCATGACCAACGTGGTGCGCATCCCCGATACCCGCGGCGCCGACCAGCAACTCATCCAGAGCAAGACCATCTACGAACCGATCTTCAACAAGCCTTTCAAGGTGATCGGTCCGCGGGGCTACGACCTGGTGTCCGCTGGGCTGGACACAACGAATCCACCAGAGCAGGCAGCGGATCGCCAGGCTCGCAAAGACAAATTCACCACGACTTATACCTATGATTATATGGAGAACCTGGGTGCCAACACCGCAACATTGGTTGCCTTGCTGGGGGTGACAGATCTAACAGGACTACTTCCACCAGATTTCCCCACCGGAGGCACCGTCGCAGGGACCAGGACAGCCGGAAATCTGATCCGGGTGAACTACCCAACCGTTACGGCTCCAGATCCGAAAGCCGATCCGGCACTCGATCTCACCAATTTGGGCTTCAACCCCGATTCTGCAGAAAGCTTCACCTACAACGCTGACGGGCAGTTAACACAGCACGTGGATGCTGACGAAAAGGTCACCACCCACAGCTATTTCAATGCCAGCGATCACCACCCGTCTGGGAGCGGGACCGGGAGCGGTTACCTGATGAAAACCATCCGCGATGACGATGGGGTGGATCAAACCACGAGCTACCAATACACCGCACAGACCCCGGTTCTCGAGCAGGATGGCGGGGCGACTGGATCCTTTCCCGCCAACCTACGTGGCATTCCCACCGCGATCATCGATCCGCGCGGGGTCAAGACGGCTTATCTCGTCAATGAACTCGACCAAGTCATCAAGACGGTGCGCGCGACCGCGGTCAGTGCCGGCACAGCATTCGCCTACGAATCGCTGGCTGTCTACGACGCCAACAATAACGTCATCGAACGTTGCGTGGAAAATGAGTTACCAGGCATAGGCGGCACCGACCTGATCAAGAATACTTACACTTACGACATTCTCGATCAGGTGACCGAATCGGTGCAGGATGTCGGGGGAGGGCCGAGCGAAACTAGGATCGCCTACAGCTACGACGAGAGCCAGAATCTGCTGCTGACATTGCGCGGAGACGAATCAACGGGGAACGCGCCGGATCAATATGCGTTGACGGCGATGGGCTACGACGAACGGGATTTTCTCGTCACGACCACCTTCGCCGTCGGCGAGGGGGATGCGGAAGAAGCGACCTTCGAACAACAGCGTAACGCCAATGGTCACGTCGTTATGGCGGTGGACGGGGAAGATGCCGAAGGCGCCGCGGCTGACGCAGCGGACGGCGCGATCGGCGGCGACCCGAGCAAAATCCGCTACGACGGCTTCAACCGCCAGATAGAGGTGGTCGAGCGGGACGGCGATATCACCAAATACACCTACGACAGCGCCTCCAATGCCATCAGCACCGAGAACTTGAGCGCCAACCGTGTCCGGCTAGCCAAGTCCGAAATCAGCTACGACGAGCGCAACCGCGCCATCCGCACCGACCGCCATATTTCCCACTATGAAGGCCAATCGGTGGGCACAATTCACGACGTCGATGCGAATCCTGGCGACGGCAAGCTTACGTCGTGGACACTCTATGACAGCCTAAATCGCGTCGTGGCCACGGTCGATGAGGAAGGCGGTCTCACCAAAACCTCCTATGATGGCCTGTCCCGACCAATCTCAAGCACCGACGCCGCAGATAATATCACCGAATGGACCTACGATCAAAACAGCAACGTCCTGACCGTGAAGGAAACGGAACTGGGAGCATCCGACCCGTTTGTCACCATTTACACCTACGACGCGCTCAACCGCCGTATCGAGCTGAGAGAGCCCAACGATCAGGCCACGACCTACGCCTACGATTCGCGCGGCAACCTGCTCAAGACGACGGATGCCGAGATGAACGTCACCGAGATGACCTACGACCGGCTCAACCGCTTGACGCAAGAGCAGATTATTCTCGCCAACGGCAACATCACCAAGCAGTACGAGTATGACGATCTCCACCGGCTCGTCGCCCGGATCGACGCCAAGGGTGCCCGCACGTCCTACACCCATGACGACTTGAACCGGCTGACCAAAACGACTTTTCACGACGGCTCTAAGGAGATCTCGATATACAACGACGACGGTGAACGGATCACCTTCACCGACCGGAACGAGACCGAGGTCACACGCACCTACGACGCCGACTCCAAGCTCCTCACCGAGACCGGCGTCGCGACGAAAGCTGAGGTGGAGATCGGCGGCACCACCGCCAAGACCTGGAAATACGATGGCCTGGACCGCGTGGTCGAGGCCACCGACAATAATGGGCAGGGGTCCGGTGACGATGTCATCTGCACTTATATCTACGACTCGCTCTCCCGGGTCATCCGCGAGAACCAGTCGATCGGTGGTGTCGCGTTGAAGGTCGATTCCGAATGGCAAGGTTCTGGTCGCAAGGTGGCGATTGCCTACCCGAATGATCGCAAGGTGACCCGATCCTACGACGCCCTCGACCGGCTCGCGGAGATCAAGGAGGGCGAGAATCTCATTGCCCATTTCAATTATGTCGGCCCGCATCGCACCGCTGGAGCGACCTATGGGAATAACACAGAACTGACCAAGGCCTACGACAACAACCGCCGGGCGACCACGACCAAGTGGGAGAATACCGAAACTGGCAAACTGATGACCCACTACGTCAACACATTCAATGGAGCCAACCGGCGCATCAGTGAGAACCGGAAACATCTGAATGCCTCGCCCACGGATCTCGATACCAATTTCGACAGCTACACCTTGGATGCCGCCTACCGGATGACCGGATTTAGGCAGGACGGAAGCGAGCTGAACACCGGCGGAATTCTCAGCACCCGCACCCTCGATGGTGCGGACATGATGACCGCCCTCACCGAAGGCAGCACCGATCGGATGCCGAAGGTCGACGGCGTGACTCCACCGACCCAACCGGCTGCCGGCCTGAACCAGTACACCTCCCTCGACCAAAAACCCCGGCTGTATGACAAGAATGCCAATCTGAAGAACGCCACTGGTAGCAAGTTCTTCTACGACTACGACAACCGGCTCGTTTCCGTGGAAGATATCCTCGGTGTCGTCAAAGCCAGTTACACCTACGCTGCCGATGGGCGGCGCGTGCTGAAGAAGGTGGGGACAGCGCCGGAGGTGGTGACCCGATTTCTCTACGACGGCTGGCAAGTGATCGAAGAGCGCAGTGGCACTGCCGAAAACAGCCCAGTGCTGCGCCAGTACATCGATGGCCGGGGCATCGACGAGCACATCCAGATGCGCACCTACTCAGGCGAGCTCAAGAAGGACTACTACTACCACTGCAATGACCAGGGCTTCGTCGGCGCGCTCAGCGGCGCCGACGGGAAAGTGGTCGAGTATTATAAATACGATTGGCTGGGTAGAGTGACGGTTCTGAAAGCCTTCAATTGAAGCAACTATCCGATCGCGCAGCCGAACAGCCGTTAAAGAACTAACAATTTGAGAAACAACATCATTCTAAGGGATCTACCCAAGAGAAAGGTACAAATTGATCTTTGGCCTTTTGATATCCACGGAGGATTCCGTGGATTTCAAAACGTGCCAGACGGCCTGCACTACATCGCGGTCTCGCATGAGCAATCTTACCCGGGTTGTTGGGCTTTTGTGCAGGGTGAAACCCTCGTCAAAGTCTTTGACTATAAATCAGCTTCCTTTGTGGAAGCAGATGATGAAACCAAAACGGACTTCCAGCAATTGGCCGATAGCGGAGCCATGAATCCGGTGCTGATTCAATATCCGGAACTGGCCGTCCAGCAATGGTATCGCCTGACCAGCCATATCACACCCGGCAATTTCAGCCCGATCCAGACGTTCAGAGCGGCCGATCTATTCCGCAAAACGATTCCCCCGAATGACTTGGTCGCTTCTTATCAATGGGCATTCTTAAAAGTCATCGTTGTCCACCCTGAAAATCTGGACGCCCAGGATAAACAGGATTGGGTAAAATGGGTGCAAGCGGTGTGCTCTGCAAATTCAGGCTTCGTCTATGAAAATAGAACATTCTGCCACGCATTCCTCGATCTCCTCACCTTGCATCTAAAGCTCTCGCCCGCTGCTTACAAACCGGAGACCGATTCCATGAAAATCCGCGCGACGGAATTTTCCAATCAAATCACAATGGGAGTACATATGTCATGAAGTTCTTAGCCATTCTAATTTCAATGATCGTTCTGACTGGAGCGATCTATGGGCAGGCCCCCCCGGTCGCTGACCCGGGCGTTGACCCGATGGTGGTCGACATGCCAGGTAAGCAGGAGGAGTATCATTCAACATCAGGCCACAAAGAAAGTTGGGATCCAAATGCGATCGATCCAGGGAAGGGAGCATTTGTCTGGGAATGGCTGGACGGTTTTCGCTACAGGCGGGGGCCTCAATCTCCTCCAAACAGACGACCAGAAGACATTCCATCGGCAACTTGGATCAAAGTAGAATCTCCTGATACTCGTAATTTTAAATTTGAAACTCTAGGTGATCCGCTCACCTTCCGCTTACCCAACGCTAATGAAACTCGTGATGAGTTTTTAATCAGATTAGATGAACCTGCTTCGGCAGACGCGGTCAAGAACCTGAACCCGAAAGGAAAGGAGATCAGGGAGATCCTGCACCAGGTGCTCTATCAGAGCTGGGAGTACATGACCCATTTGTTAAATACTGGCGCAGACGACGGCAACAGAAAGAATCTCCTTCGAAAAATCTGGGAATACCGCCAATGGCATCACGACTTTATTCTAGCGAAAACAAAAGCAGACCTTGGCGCCCAAGATCCTCCAATAGCGGCCTTTAATTCTTCAGGTAATCCATATGATTTTAATATTTTCAGATTAAACACTTGGGCCACGTCTGGCTCCACAACTTTGACTTCGGATATTGACATCAACTTAAAGGGATCCGATACCGAAGCCGCAGTTCACAGTTTCAATGAGCTATTTCTGGCGGACGGATGGGAATATGAGGCGGGAATCGTCTACGATGTAAATGTTTATGCGATGGATTTCATGTACCGGGAAGTAATTTTTGGTGTAGACAGTGTGAATAACGAAGGAATCGCTCCAGCGACAAAAATTGTCGATTTGCATGGGAATATCATTAAGGAGAAAAATGCGGCTGGTGTAACACTTGTAAACCAGACGGCTTTTGCTACGGGAATGACGGGTAATGAAGGTGCCCGCCACGGGCTTATTACGGGTGGATTTACTAACGACTCGCCAAAAATAGCAACCGACGTCTCCAACCAAAGTGACTGGCCATACGTCAAGGCTCGAATCTATATGAACTCCGGCGATTTCGATGCGTTCTGCGCGGAAATCGGCATGCCCGCTGATACGAAAGATATAATCGACCTCCAGTATGAAGTCTATTTCGACGAGTTTTTGCTACAGATGGCGGAGAAATCGGGTGGGAGTTATACCGACACGCCTAATCCGAACGAAACCGGGATACAGCAACTAAACTCAATTGCGAGGGCTCTCAGTGAGCCTCAAGGAGGCCGGTCAGATGAAAAATTTGAAGCGGATGCCAATAACCTGTTAATGGCATCCAGCAATCGTGTTTATGAAGATAAACTGGCGGAGATCAGTTCGAAAAGGCGTACGATGGGGACAGTTATCAGCGTTTACAATCAGGAACACATTGCAGGTTCTGAATTTGCCGGCTTTCACAATTCAGACGTCGAGGACAAATTGGTTGAACTTCGGAACCTGGTTTCTGAAGGGCTTCTGTTTGCAAACGAGGCTTATGTTACCCATGGAGCAGTGAACCATGCCGTCGTGGGTATTCAGATTGGAGCGCCTGTTAGGCTTAGCAATGACGAGTCTGTGAATGCCGTGGTTGAGAACCTGGCCGATGCACTAAAAGAGATTGCTCGACATGGGGGCACCGCACAAAACCCTGATCTGGGTGACGCTTCCTTCAAATCCGGAAAATACCTATTCAGGCTGGCCGATGCCGCCATCAACATGGGCTATTTACATCATGATATTGTAAATCTCTATCACGCCGGAGATGACATTTCGAACTACATAAAGAAAGAAACGCTAGACCCCGGCGCCCAACTAAGCCAAAGCGCGGCACGGGTTCGGATCAATTTTCCTGGTGTTGATTCTCCTGACGCATTGGCGACAAAAGTAAGGGAGATTGCCATTGCTGCACTCCAGTGGAATCAAGCCCCTTTACGGGGCGTTGGTTTTGGTTCCACGCTAAGCTCTGCTGTTGGGGGTGCCGGAAATGGCACGCAGGAGCAATACAACTCAACATCAGCACACAAAGAAAGTTGGGATCCTAAAGCGATCGATAGAGGTGACGGCAAGTATGGAGGAGCGTTTGTATGGACGATTACGAGCAACAATCAGACCACACGCTACCGGCGGGCGAATGATTCTGATGCCAACAAAAGACCAGACGATATTCCCTCGGCAGATTGGATTGCGGTAACTGGTCCTGATACCCGTAATTTTAAATTCGAGAACGCCACAGCGCCGCTCCTCCTTAGCTCCGGTGAATCTCCTGCTGCTTTTTTGGCTAGAGTAGATGCTGCCTTGCCTGCCGCGATCGAAAACCTGAATCCGAAAGGGAAAGCGCTCCGCGGCATGATGGGAAATCCGCTCTATCAGAGCTGGGATTACATGACCCACCAGCTGAATGCAGATCCACTCAACGTGAACAGAAAAAATCTTCTGAGAAAGATCTGGGAGTATCGTCAATGGCATCACGATTTCCTTTTGCGCGAGACGCAAGCAACTCTTGGCCCGAATCTGGTAGCTGGACATTATGATACTGGCGAGGGCAGACTAACCAAATGGGATGCGGCCGGCTCGACTACCTTGACCTCGGATATTGACGTTAACTTGAAAGGCACGGATACCGAAGCCGCTGCCAAAAAATTCAATGAGCTCTTTAAGCGCAATGGTTGGAAGTATGAGCCCGGGGTCGTTTACGACGTCAATGTCTATTCGCTCGATTTTCTGCATGCCGAAGGGACCTTTGGCAGCGGAATGGTAACCGTACATGAAAACACTCCGGAGAACGGATTTAAAACGACGAAGGATCTCCACGGCAATGTTCTAAAAGTGAAAAATACGGCTACGGACGTAACGACTACGAACAATACAGCTGGCGGAACCGGAAACGCTGGAAAAGAAGGCGCGCGTTCTGGCCGTATCCAAGGTGGCCTTTCTGATACCTCTCTAGCAAATACCGATACTTCCGATCAAGCGCATTGGCCACATGCCAAGGTCCGGCTCTACATGATTCCTGCTGAATTCGATACCTACTGGACGGCCATCGGTATTTCAAGCCCGACTAAATTTGATGTGCTCGCTAGATATAATAGTTATCGCCAAGCGGTAATCGCCGAGATGCTGAAGCTGTCGCCGCTTATGGCTTACACTGAAACTCCAGATCCAGGACTTACGGGGATACAGCAATTGAACGCTTATGCCAAAAGCGTTCTGACCCGAGGAAACAAGTCTCAGGCTGAATTTGATGCCGATGCCGCGAATTTGTTGATGGCCGCCAGCAATAGGGTTTATGAATCAAAAATTGCAGCGATCCATACAAATCGTAATGTGATGAAAGGAGCAATATCCGCGTATGATGCGGCCCCCGCACCGCAGCTTATCCCACCGATAGAGCAAAAATTACAGCCAATTCGGATGCTTGTGTCCGAAAGCCTCCTATTTGCAAACGAAGCTTATATCACTGACGGCGCGGTGAATCATGGAGTGGTCGGCGTTCAGAGTGGCGTCCCGATTACACTCACCAACGCTGAGACATTGAATGCCGTGGTGGAGAACCTAGCCGATGCCATCAAGGAGATTGCCCGGCATGGAGACACCTTGGGTGAAGCCGCCTTCAAATCAGGGAAGTACATTTACAGGCTAGCCGATGCCGCCATCAATATGGGCTATTCGACACCTGATATTTATATGCTTTATCAGGCAGGGTATGAAATATCGGACGAAATCAAGAGGAGCCTAGAGCAGGATCCGGCCGCTCAACTCGTGCAAAGCGAAGCGCGGGTTCGAAGCTATCTCGGTGTTGATTCTGTTGAAGCGTTGAAGGACAAAATCTATGACATTGCGGTTGCTGTACTCGTTGCGAAACAGGAATCCCCTGCTTCTGCGCTAACCTCCGCAGCTGGGACTGCCAAACCGATTGTCGCCAATTTTCTTTTCCAGAATCAAGCCCCCCTCAGCGCATCGACGGTTGGCAATCCTTACGCCTTCCAGGGGCGCCGCCTGGATGACGAGACGGGGAATTATTACTACCGCAATCGCTACTACGACCCCAACACGGGCCAGTTCCTGACCATCGACCCGCTCGGCAACTGGAACCACGGCCAGGGCAACGGCGCCAGCGCGTTTGCGGAGGATGGATGGAATAATTCGGATCCGATGGGATTGGGGAATGAACGCCTGGATCCGGAAGGCTACATGGCCCACCGCGTAGGAGTCGTAGAAGAAATCAGCCCTGATAAAACGGTGGCCAGGATAACTGACAAGGACAATTACGGTGGTTTCCAGCGCGCTAACTTTAGAAGGAGGTTGTCAGGAACTTATGAGGCCATAAGTTTTGAGTCCGTAGCCACCCCCGCGATTTCGGGGAAGGGAGGACAACAGCAGACGAAAGAACGGAGTAAGATGGAGCTCCCTAGCAAAAAGATTGCTCTGGGTCACACCGCTGGTGGCTTTGAATCAGGAGCTAGTGGCGACACGCGGATGATGATAGCGCAGAAGGAAGGTGATAATAGTGGTCAGCATGTTCAGTTTGAGAATTATTGGAGGGCTGAAACTCTAGACCGGGGGCTTGGCCTAAAGATCCAATCGGTGTTTGTTGACAATGGTACCACTCACGGTTTTTGGCGTTTTTCTGCTTGGTCAGTTCATCCTACGACCGGGGCACTTACCGCCTTGCAGGGTCGGGATGCAGCAGTTATTGGGAAATTCGTATTGAGTAGTGATTTGTCCGAAGTTCGCTATCATAGCGAACAGCTGACCCCTGCTGGGATTAAAATGAAAAACAAACCTTATGTTCGTGTGCCGGCGGCATACCGGCAAAGTGCCGAAGAAGGTGCCGAAGATGTAATCATGACACCCTAACTAGGTAACACTGCCTAGGACGACTCAGCCCAAGCACCGAATCGAACGAAAAAAGCACTTTTGAAACCACGAAATCCATCCGGTCAGTACGACCTGGAAGCCCTCGAACCGAGAGTTTTGCTCTCGGCGGATGGGCTTTCTGCGGCGTTTGGCGGGGCGGCTTCGGGGGCTGACGAGGCGGGGTCGGTGGCGGCTGAAGTCATCGTGGAGGAGGGTCAAAATGACGCGGTCGAGGGGGCGGATGCGGTGCTGACGTACGATCCCGCAGAGGTGGTCGATGGCATGTTTGATGGCGTGGCGCTCGACGCTGAGGAGGCTCCTGTGGCCTCCGACGGGGACGTCCAGACGCCTGCCGCTGGGCCGGAATTGGGGGCTGCTGAGGACGAAATTGAGGAAGCTTCCGAGCCCGCTGTGGCGGCCGATTCTGATGCTGCGGCGCTCGCTTGGCAGCGGCCAATCGTGCTGACTGAGTCGCTGACTTGGAGCGATCCGGCACCGATGACTTTAGATCTCGCAGATCCGCTGACGGATCGAATGGTAACGACCCTGCGAGCTGCCAACGGTCCGCCCGAGCCTGGTGCCAATTCTCCTAAGTGGTTCATCGGCAACGAAGAACCCTCTATTTATAGATCTTTCAAGGCGGGGTATGACACTGCTGGCGGTTTACTTGCGGACACGCACAATCTTCATTTAAGGCCTGATTCTCCCCTCGATCCCGGTGAAAACGGGACGCTAGTGATCGGAGAAACCGAGACTCTCAGCGGCAGCGGAACGGTCAACGGCGAAGTCATCAATCACGGTGTGCTGAGCCCCGGCAACTCGCCTGGTTTAGTTATCGTTAATGGGGATCTGGATCTGGGCACTGAGTCGGATCCTGAGGCCGACGCCGAGGAAGCGCCGCACAATGTGGGAACGGTGATCCTCGAGATTGCCGGAACGGCCGGCGCAGGTGTCGCAGTCGGCGGGCATGACAAGATTGAAGTGATCGGTCACCTGACCTTGGGCGGGACGCTGCAGATTGAGCTGCTGGACAATTTTATCCCGGAGCTTGACCAGCAGTTCGAGCTCTTCAGCTTCGATTCCGTCTCTGGAGGTTTCGACGCAATCGTCGGCGGGGATCTCGGGGGCGGCCTGATGCTCCAGCCGTCGCTCGCCGCGAACAGCATGACGCTGACGGTGGTGCCCAGCGATGCTGGCTTGCCAGAGCGTCCCCTGCTCTTCGTCCCGGGCTTTGGTGGAACTCTGGCCGCCGATCGGACTGAGTCTGGGATGGACGAGTGGTTGTTGAACCTCGGCCCGGCTCCGGAAAATCTGGAACTTGAGCCGCTTACCCACGGTTATGACAATTTGCTACAGTCATTCGTCAACGTGGGCTTTGGCCTCGGCGAAGAGCTGACCGTGGTGCTGTGGGACTACCGCGTGCCAGTAGCGCTCGATACCGCCGCTTACGACGGAGTTACCGAACTGCAGGACGGGATGCTGAGTAGCGTCTCCGGAGCCGATCTGTTTGCCGAAGCGAGCGACAATCGCTTCGACACGGGATTGGCCTACCTTGCTCATTTCCTCAAGGTCGCGCAGGACAGCTGGACTGCATTGTATGGCGTCGTCCCATCCACGGTCGATATCGTCACCCACAGCACCGGCGGCATTCTCTCCCGCAGCTACATTCAGAGCGCCGCTTATGGAGACAGCTATGATGGCAGTGTCCTGCCGACGGTGAACAATCTGGTTCAGGTGGGTGTGCCGAACCAGGGCGCGGTCTCCACCTTCAATATGCTGCAGAACGACTTCAGCGAGAAATCGGCCTCCCGCCTGCTGGGTCTCACCGTGGGGCGCGCCTACGAGCTGATCCAAGAAGATCCGGTCAATCACTTCATTTCCAGGCCAGACGGTTCGACCATCACCAAAGCGGACCTCGACGCCCAGCAAGATCCGGAAGCCTGGTTCATCCGCGAGTACATCGGAACGCTGCAAGACCTGCTGCCCTCGTATGACGACGCCTTTGACGACGGCGGTGCCCTCGCCGTTCTCAGCGAGGCTAACGGCGGAATCGAAAACAAGCTTCTTTTGGATTTGAACTTTGGTGTCGATGCCAATGCTTGGATCGACCTTCTGGCGGGCGCGGCGACGATCGTCTACAGCGGCGAAGTCGAGACCAACGAACGGATCGTCAGCCAAGACGGTCCCGACATTTCGCTGGGGGCGAAAAACGAGATTCTGCCGCTCGGCGAATACATCGGCAGCTGGGCGGCTGATGGCACGGTCTGGTATTCCTTCGATGAATCCGATCCGCAAAATCCGGAAGGCGACGGAACGGTACCGAGCACTTCCTCGGCTGGCCTGTTTGTCGGGGATGGCCGGATTGACTCGAATCTCTTCCTGGTGGCGGTCCGCACGGCGGACTTCCCGGCTGAACTGGGTCTTCCCGGCGAAGCAGTGGGTCATACGGGCCTTGTGAACAACGCTTACTCGCAGATTCAGATTGTCGAGGCGATTACCGGTGTGGCGCCCGAGGCGGCTGACATCTCGACCGATCTGGAAACCAGTGAAGTCTTGGCGGTCCCAGTTCTGATCACCAGTGGCCTTGTCAGTGTCAGCGATTTTGGAACCGAGCTCTACGACGACCTGCCGGACCTCGGCTCCGACGCCCTTGAGACGGCATGGGACCAGATCGATCAGGTGATTGACATGGCAGGTGTGGCGCTTCTCGAGGTCTTCCCGGATTTCGACCTCTCCGAGACGATCCCCTTACCCGGCGGCGCGGGTGAAATCGTGTTTGGTCTCAGTCCGAGCACCGGGCTTACGCTTGCTGCCGATCTCGACATCGAGGTTAGCGATTCGATCACGCTCGCGGGTCTGGTCACCTTCACCAAGCCACTCGCGACCGATGGGTTTGGACTCGACGCGGGCTTTTTCGTCGAGGTCACCGATGGCAGATTGAGATTCCTCGGGCAGGAACTCAGCGGGAACTTCCTGTTCGAACAACAGGTCACGAAGTCGACAGAGTTCACTCCGGTCTCCGACGACGCCGTGCTCGTCGAATCCCCAATCTTGACGCTGGCGGCGAGCGATCTACGGCTGGCGTTGGGGGATGGTTCGACTCCGCTGTTGACGCTGTTCGACGGGTCGGGCGTCTTCGTCTTCACCGAATCGGGATTTGCCGGGGAAGCGAGCGTGTCGGTCGATGTCGATGTCTCGCCAGAATTGGACTTCGAGGGAACCTTCATGCTGGCGGTGAGTACGATTGCGGATGGTGTCGACGAGCGCGTCACGGTTGGTGGAGTTGCCATTCCAATCCTCTTGCCGGCGAGCCCTGATGCCTATGTGCGCCTCAGCGGCAGCGGAGTCGTGCTGGCAGCCTTCGGCCAGACGATCACGGGCAATTTCAGCTTGGAGAAGGAAGGCGACGTGATCCGCGGCGGGGTGTCCGGCGTCGAGGTGTTCCTCGGCACCGATGCGGGCACCGACGATGAGAAAGGTTTCCGCATCAGCGACGGGCGCGGCGCCGTGGTCATCGACAACAACGGGCTGGCGCTGGAAGCCAGCGGGACGATCGCCCTGACCGGGATCCCGGGCGTGGAGCTGAGCGCCGAGCGGATGTCCGTGCAGGTGAACACCGGCTCGAACCGGGTGACTGAGAGCATCGCCACTGGCGAGTTCGACGGCGGCGCCGAGGTCGTGATCGACTTGGACGTGGCGGCCAATTCCTTCCGCTTCAGCGGCGACGACGTGGCGCTGATGGTGGCTGGGGTGACCATCAGCGGGAGCTTCGCGGTCGAGCGCTTCACCGAGAACACGGCGGCACTAGACCCGGTGACCGGCGACGCCGTGCTGGTCTCCTCGACGGTCACGGTGCTGGCGGTGAGCGGGCTGGAGATGGATCTGGGACCGGTGATGTTGGACGGCTCAGGGGTGTTCCTGATTACCGACGCCGGGTTTGCCGGCGAGGCCACCGTCGGCGTCGG